>CANDMV010000011.1 GCA_947385875.1 uncultured Eubacterium sp.
GATCCGCAAAGCGGGGAGTGCAGATCGCGGGAATGATTTTTCAAACACGCTCTAGACTTATTGCCTTTCCATTATTAGAATTTTTCTTGTTTATTTATACCTTTATTGTCAAGTAATAAAGATTTTTCACGACAAATATAATAATTTATCCTTACATAACAAATTTTACAAAATTATTATAGATTTGTCTATGAAAATTATGCAATCTGTGCTACAATAGATCAAGGTTATCTCTGTTCACAGAAATCTGCCGCATGAAAGAACTAGGATTCATTGGATTACAAAGATTCCTTGGACTGCCAAATAGACAGTACGATTACAATAACAAGTAGCTGCTACATCTGCAGCAGACTTCTGGAGTAAACACGAATTTATAACTTAAAAAAATAAGAAGGGGTGATTATATGCGCATAACAATCAGCGGCAAAAATCTCGACATCACAGAGGGTCTGCGCTCTGCAGTAGAGGAGAAGTTATCTCGGCTGGAGAAATATTTTACACCTGACACAATCGTAAACGTTACGCTTAGTGTTACCAAAAAACGTCATCAAAAAATGGAAGTCACCATTCCGGTAAAAGGTCATATCATCCGCGCAGAGCAGGAAAGCGATGATATGTATGTAACGATTGACTTAGTAGAAGAGGTCATTGAAGCACAGCTGAAAAAATACCGTCAGAAACTGATTAGCCAGCAGCAGGATGCCGGGAGCTTCAAACAAGAATTTATAGAAGCAGAGACAGCTGATGAAGAAGAGGAGGTTCAAATCATCCGCTCCAAAAGATTTGGAATGAAGCCAATGTTCCCGGAGGATGCATGTGTACAGATGGAATTACTGGGACATGCCTTCTACGTATTCCGCAACGCGGAGACAGATGAGGTCAATGTAGTATATAAAAGAAAAGATGGAAATTACGGCCTGATTGAGGCAGATCGCTAAATTAACTCATTACATTCGGCTCATTTGAGACAAGTCCGTCTTTGGAAGCTACTCATTACAAAAGCATATAAATACATAAACTAATACATTTGTTAGTGAAACATTAAATAATAAACTCTCACTGCAGTTCACACCCATCGACAGCTATTTTTGAGTCGAGATTTATGTGAACTGCCAGGGAGTTTTTATTTGCCTCATAGGTAAAAGCAAAATCATTCATTAATCATATCCCTCAATTCCTTGAACGTTTATGAATTGCCTTACCCATTACTTTATTACATCATTCTTTAAAATTTTCACACACATCCATACCCTTTACTGCCACATAGCATCCCCTCTGAAATTCGTATGGTTTTTCTCACTATTATCACATATGATTATTATGTACCTTTCAAATACCGAAAGATGTGCTTACCATAACTGTGCCAATCTCGATTGCCATTCACACCCGGTGCATAGCATTGGTGTGAACGATAGCCAATATTGTCACTATTAGTGCTTGTACGTAACATTCCACAACACATTTCGTACGATCTGACGTAAAATCTAGTCAATTTGACACTTTTTCACACAAACCAAATGTACTACAATAGATATGGGGAGTGCTAAGAAAGGGGAATTTATGAAGCAAATACAAGTTCTGATTTCAGCAGATAACCCGCTGAATATCAAAACCTTAAATAACGTAGCCGTAGAATATTTTGAAATGGGTCTGTGGGACCTGTCTTATCAGATTTGGGCTGAATTATATCATACTATCCAGCGCCAGCCCAATAACCAAGGTCTTATGCCCATTATAAGCTGCAATATGGGAAATGTTCTGCGTCAAACCGGATACTACACAGAAGCTTTTCACATCTGCCGCCAGGGTCTGAAATGGTGCTTTGGCACTGGCAGGATTTATGCGATTCCAGAACTTACCCTCCAGCTCTCCATCCTCTGCATGAAAACCGGGTATATTCAAGACGCAGAATCACTGTATTCATTTGGAAAAAGTATATTTCACTGGAGCAGACGGTCACATATTCAAAAGACTCTGGATGAAATCCTTGAGCAGGATTTTTTACTATACAGCAGCGAAAACAGCAGATAATCTAAGCAGTCCATACAGCACTTCCCAAAAGCAGCCCCATCCGTTGAACAGGGCAACCATTCAGACACGCCTTTCACATACGAAAAAGCATCTGAAGCAACCGACAGTCACCAGCGGGTTGTTGTCCACGCGCAGCAACCCAAACGGCTGCTTTGTTCCTGCTGTTCAAATTAAGGCTCTAAATTCACTATAAATTGAGAGAAAAATATTTCTTTTATTTATTGTCATGACCCAAGAAATAGTTTACTATAATACAAACAGAATTCAGACGTACAGAAAGAGAGGATCATGATGAAAATAGTCGTTTTAGCCGGAGGTCTCAGCACGGAGCGGGATGTCTCACTCGCAACAGGCAATATGGTAAGCAGCGCACTCCGCCGCAAAGGGCATCAGGCACTGCTGCTGGATGTATTTTTAGGCTATGGCAGAGCTGGGGACACACTGGAAGGAATCTTTGACAAATGCACAGAATCCAGCCTGCAGGTATCCGGAGTACCAGAAACCGCACCAGACCTTGAAAAAATAAAATCCATGCGTGAAGACCAGTCTGACTGCTTCTTCGGTCCAAATGTAATCGAACTATGCCGTATGGCAGACATTGTATTTTTAGCGCTTCATGGCGAAAATGGGGAAAACGGCAAGCTTCAGGCTGCATTCGACCTTTTCGGCATTCGTTATACTGGAAGCAATTATTTAAGCAGTGCCATCGCCATGAACAAAAAACTCAGCAAACATTTTTTCAACGCACATAACATACCTACACCGAATGGAATTTCCATGAAAAAATCAGAACGGACAGCTGACTTTGCCGCTACCGGATTATCACTGCCATGCATCGTCAAGCCATGCTGCGGAGGCTCCAGCATCGGTATTTCTATCGCAAATACACCTCAGGAATATCAGACCGCATTAAACAATGCATTCCAGCTTGAAGATGAGGTGCTGATCGAAAACTATATAAAAGGACGCGAATTTTCTGTTGCCGTCATCAGCTTCCACGCGCTTCCTGTCATTGAAATCGCACCGATCAAAGGATTTTATGACTACAAAAACAAATATCAGGCAGGCAGCACGATCGAGACATGCCCAGCCGCCCTTCCTCCTGACATTTCTACAAAAATTCAGGAATATGCAGTCAAAGTTGCAAAGGCTCTCGAACTCGATACGTATGCCAGAATGGATTTTATGCTGGATGAAGAGAACCGCATCTTCTGTCTGGAGACAAACACCCTGCCGGGAATGACGCCGACCAGCCTGCTCCCGCAGGAAGCAAATGCTGTGGGGATGAGCTTCGAAGACCTATGCGAACAGCTGATTAAAATATCCCTGAAAAAATATGATCAAGGAGGTTTCAGCCTATGAAAGGTATGACATTAGACGCTATGGCCAAAGCCTGCCACGGTCAGTTAATCGGTGCAAATGATATGCTGTTTTTATGCGCGCAGGGCATTGTCATTGACAGCCGCAAAATACAAGAGGATTATGTCTTTGCAGCAATCAGAGGAGACAGGACAGACGGACACCAGTATATCAGCCAGGTTTTTGAAGAAGGCGCGCTTGCAGTAGTATCCGAACAGCCGCTCAATATTCAAAAGCCATATATTCTGGTTACATCAACCAAACAGGCATTAAAAGATCTGGCTGCGTTTTATCTAAGCCAGCTAGATCTTACTGTAGTTGGAATCACCGGCAGCGTGGGAAAGACCAGCACCAAAGAGATGATCGCCTCTGTCTTGTCCCAGAAATACAAAGTCCACAAGACAGAAGGCAATTTTAATAATGAAATCGGCCTCCCGCTTACGATATTTAAAATACGTGAAGAACATCAGGTCGCTGTACTGGAAATGGGCATCTCTGATTTCGGCGAAATGCATCGCCTGGCTGACATCGCCCGCCCAAACCTTGCCGTAATTACAAATATCGGATTAAGTCATCTAAAAACCTTAAAATCCAGAGCCGGCATCTTAAAAGCAAAAACAGAGATCTTTGAGCATCTTAGGGAAAATGCTGCTGTAATCCTAAACGGTGATGACGACATGTTAAGTACAATCACTCAGGTACAGGATAAAGCACCTATATTTTACGGTATCGGAACCGAAAAGCTCCAGACAGCTGTATATCAAGAAAAATCTGTATTTGCATCGGACATTGAAAATATGGGATTAAACGGTATTCATCTGGCCATCCATATAGGCAGCGATACTTTTTGTGCACAAATCCCAATCCCAGGAGAACATAACATTTATAACGCGCTGGCTGCTGCCGCTGTCGGAAAACAGCTTGGACTTACAAATAGTGAAATGAAAGCAGGCATCGAACAAATCCGAACGATTGACGGACGCACAAATCTCATACATACAGACAGCATGACAATCATCGACGACTGCTATAACGCGAATCCGATCTCTATGAAAGCATCTATAGATGTCCTGTCAACTGCACAGGGAAGGACAATCGCTGTCTTAGGGGATATGGGAGATTTGGGCGAAAAAGAACATGAGATGCATTATGACGTAGGCAGGCATCTGGCCCAAAAAGGCATTCAGGTGCTGTTCAGCGTCGGAACTCTGTCCAAGGACCTTGCCAGAGCAGTCTGTGAACATAATCCAAACTGCGATGTGCATGTCTTCGATACAAGAAATGAAATGATTGGAGAACTGCTTCCATTTTTACAGGAAGGAGATTCTATTTTAGTAAAGGCTTCTCATTTTATGGAGTTTTCTGTCGTTGTAGAAGCAATTATTACTACATAGTATTTTTCCTCTAATTACTAATTTCCGCCCGGATGGAGCGCTTGTATACCCACAGGGCACGATGTCCGAAACGCGCTCACGACTTTCCTTTCCGGCAATGCGCAGAAATCACAAAAACAGCCATGCCGCTTATCACAAGCTGTATGGCTGTTCCTTACCTTGTCGGTTCCATCGCGAAGCAATTTAAATCTAGGCATCCGTATTCGCCTATTACTTTCATTTATAGTGATGCGTATATTACGCATATGGATTTGCCTTCCATTTCCGGCATTATAACTGCATTTCTAACGCTTCCTCAAGCATCCCTCTTATCACATCCTGCGTATATGCTCCCAAATGCTTGCGCTTATCCTTGTCCAGTTCCTTTGCATAAATCGGCTCTCCGTACATCAATATTACATGTGTCTTTTTAACAAACGGAACATGCTTTTCAAAAATGTCCGCTGTATGCACAAGCGCCATCGGAATAATCGCGCAGCCCGTCTTTTCCGCCATCTTAAGACTTCCCTCTTTAAACGGCAGCATATCTGTCTCAATATCCGTCCGTACACGCGTCCCTTCCGGGAAAATGCACATGGAAATGCCGTTCTTAATCTGGTCGATACCGGTAAGAATCATTTTCATACCTTCCTTAAGATCTTTACGGTTTAAAAACAGACAGTGCAGAAGCTTCATCCATGTTCTCAAAAATGGTATCTTTAACATGCTGTCTTTCGCCACATATCCCGTCAGTCTCGGACATCTGGCATAAGTAATGACAATATCAAAATAACTGCGGTGATTCCCGATATAAAGCACAGCCTGATCCTTTGGCACATTCTCCTCTCCATAGACATCTACCTTTACGCCGGAGATCCATAAAATGATCTTAAAAGCCATCTGCACAGTGCGCAGACAGATGATATCCCGTTTATATGGATGAAATCGCCCAATCACCCACGTAACACCCCAGATCAAAATCCCCAGAAGGAAAAATACAGCCAAAAAAAGTATAATTAGTATGGAACGAATCATAGGATTTATCCTTTCCTGATATGAATGGAAATACTACTTGCAATCAAATCTAAAGTATGCTATATTATAAACATATAAAAGGAGTAACCGTCCACAAAATGGTTGACCTCCGCATTTTGCAATAAGCTTACCTGTGAACGGCCAAGTACAAGGTAGGCTTATTTATTTTCGCTTGTTGTTCCTATCTATATAGGCAAGCAGCGCGATCAGGAAGTTACCGCCCAAAAATAACAGGCTTAAAATCTGGTATGTATCCATCTGCACCACCTCCCTTCTTTTTGAAATCAGGGAGGCTCACCACCTTGTAACACGGTTACTCTTTTGATATTATAACACATCTTTTGATACCCCACAACAATATTTTATGTATTATTGTTTAAAAGAAAGACCAAACTATAGCAAAAACAGAAAGGAACGCAATCACATATGAAACGCCTTTTTCTACTGGAAGATGATCTAAGCTTAATCCATGGCCTATGCTTCGCCTTACAAAAGCAGGGCTATGAGACAGAGACTGCCCAGACAGCGCTAGAAGCAGAAGCTCTATGGGCTGATGGAAAATACGATCTGGCTATTTTAGATGTGTCTCTGCCTGACGGCTCCGGCTTTGACTTCTGCCAAAGGATACGCCGGACTTCCAAAGTACCTATTATGTTTCTCACAGCTGCCGATGAAGAAACAGACATGATTATGGGACTTGACATCGGCGGAGACGATTATATTACAAAGCCTTTTAAGCTAGCTGTATTTCTGTCAAGAATCAACGCGCTGCTCCGCAGAAGCGAAAATTTCACCACTGTCGCCACCGAACTGGACTCCCACGATATCCACATCCATCTTTTAAAAGGAGAAGTATCTAAAAACGGAAAACTGCTGGACCTGACAGCCAGTGAATATAAACTGCTATGCCTATTTCTGGAAAATCCAGGCCAGATCCTTTCTCCAGAGCAAATTTTGAGCAGACTGTGGGACTGCACCGAAAGCTTTATCGATAACAGCTCACTGACTGTATATATCCGCAGGCTCCGTATGAAAATAGAAGATGATCCGGCAAAGCCTGTTCGAATTGTTACTGTCCGCGGCATGGGATACAAATGGAATTCCCAGCCTGCCAGATGAGGTGTACCATGCATATATTTGTAAATCAAAAGATCAGGCTTCTATTCTGCCACATCCTGTTTTGTATATTCGCTTTCGTACTGGCTTCTGCTCTATTAGCGGTCATTGCGGCCCCACATGCTTCAATTTTCATTCTAACAGGCTCCTTGTGCATGGGTTTTTCCATTCTCGTCCTGTGTTACAGATATTTTCAGGAACAGCATCAAATCATGGAACATGCCATAGCACAGATTACAGAATACATATCCGGCAGCCGCGATATTTCTATTGAATGCAATGACGAAGGCGAGCTGTACCGGCTGTTTCATGAAGTAAATTCTCTGCTCTCTATTTTAAATGCCCATGCTGAGAATGAGAAAAATGCCAGGCTCTTTTTAAAAGATACCCTGTCCGATATTTCACATCAATTAAAAACCCCGCTTGCCGCTCTCAATATATACAACGGCCTCATTCAGGCTGAGGCTGAAAGCAGCCCTGCGGTATTGGAATTCAGTCTGCGGTCGGAGCAGGAGCTGGATAGAATCGAAACACTGGTTCAAAACCTCCTAAAAATAACCAAATTAGACACAGGCATGATTGTATTAGATAAGTCTTCCCAAAATATCTCTGAGCTTGCAAAAAATGTCCGAAAACGCTTCTTATTCCGCGCCGAAACAGAAGGGAAGGAAATCTGCTTATCGGGCAGTGAAAAAATCACGCTTTTATGCGACCGCAGCTGGTTAATCGAAGCGATCAGCAACCTGGTAAAAAATGCCCTTGACCACACACAATCTGGCTGCCGAATCTGCATTGAATGGCATTCCTTTGCTTCTTTCATTCAGATCATCGTAAAAGATGACGGCTGCGGCATACATCCGGAAGATTTATACCATATATTCAAACGTTTTTACCGAAGTCGGTTTTCTAAGGATACTCAAGGCATCGGACTTGGCCTGTCTCTGGTAAAGACCGTCGTAGAATTGCACGGCGGAACGATTGAGGCAGACAGCACTCTGGGAATCGGCTCCTCTTTTATTATGAATTTTTCACTCTAGCAAGCTACGTTTGTAAGCGCACTGTTCCGAAAAATGCCAATCTCATTGCATTCTTCGGAACTTTTCACGTTTCTAATTTTTAATGAATTTTTTCACTCCTGCAGACTGGCAAACATCATATTGTTTCGTATGATGCACGCTCTCCTTAAATGAATTTTATTAACTACCCTACAAAATTGTAGGCCAGCTGTAAGATCCATGTAGGATTTTGATACTATATTTATCACAGTTCAGAATACAGCTGAACGAAAACCACAATGAAATCAGAAAGAGGTGTTTACTGAATGAATTTATTAGAAGTCAGCAGACTCTGCAAGACTTACGGCAGTGGCGACACCGCCGTCCATGCATTAAAAAATGTCAGTTTTTCTGTCCCAAAGGGCGAATACACCGCCATCATCGGAGAATCCGGCTCTGGAAAAAGCACGCTTCTTAACATGATCGGCGCTCTTGATACGCCCACATCCGGACAGGTCATGATTGGCGGCAAAAATATCTATGAAATGAATGACCAACGGCTTACCATATTCCGCCGCAGGAATATCGGCTTTATCTTTCAGGCGTTCAATCTGATTCCTGAACTGACGGTCGAGCAGAATATCATCTTCCCCGTTCTGCTTGATTATCAAAAGCCCGATCAACGGTATCTGGAGGAGCTACTTACCGTATTGAATCTGCAGACACGCCGCACTCATCTGCCAAGCCAGCTGTCCGGCGGACAGCAGCAGCGCGTAGCAATCGGGCGCGCATTGATTACACGTCCGGCGCTGATTCTCGCAGACGAACCAACCGGCAATCTGGATACACAAAACAGCCGCGAAGTGATCGCCCTGCTGCGCCAGGCCTCCCAAACATATGAACAGACCATTATCATGATTACACATAACAAAAGTATTGCGCAGAACGCGGACAGAGTGCTTAGGGTATCCGACGGCGTGCTCACAGACTTGGGGAGGTGCCGCAGATGAAACACTATCTCAGCCTAATACCGATTTCCGCAAAGGTTCATAAAAGATCAAACCGCATGACCATACTGTGCATTATCATGTCTGTACTGCTTGTAACAACCATCTTTAGCATTGCAGATATGATGATCCGTGCAGAAACTGCCTATATGTTAAAAAAACACGGGAACTGGCATATCAAACTGGAAAATATCTCCATGGACGTTGCAGAAGAACTCAAAAACAGCCCGGATGTTACAGCTGTCGGACTTTCAGATTCATTTAATGAAAACGCAGACCAGCCGTACTATATGAACGAGAAAAAAACCACGCTCTATGGCACAGACTCCGTCTATATGACCCAGCTGTCCAACGGCATGGAAGAAGGGACTTTTCCACAAAATGATAACGAAATCATTCTAAGCAGCAATGCAAAGCTTGCCCTCCAAACACAGCTCGGCGACCAGATCACTCTGCACACGCCTGCCGGAGACATTGACTTTACCATATCCGGCTTTGGTTCTGATGACACCGAATATTATGAGGGCCAGACCTACCTGGTCGCTGCATACATGACCCGCACCGCTTTTGCAGCCGTTATGGCCCAAAATGATCAGCAGGAAAATCCTGTCTGCTATGTGCAGTTTCAAAATGCCGCAAAGGCTGCTGATGCCATGTCTAAGCTTCCAAAAATGTATGACCTGCCAGATGACAGCATTTCTGAAAACACGGCAGTGATGGGGCTTGCAGGAAAAAGCAGCAATGCGAAAATAACCCGTTTTTATGCGATTGCAGCCGCCGTGTTCGTTCTGGTGCTTCTCGCCGGTACATTGATGATCTCTGGCAGTATGAACAGCAATGTTGCCCAGCGGACAAAGTTCTTCGGCATGATGCGCTGTATCGGCGCGAGCCGCCGCCAGATCATTCGGTTTGTACGCTTAGAAGCGCTAAACTGGTGTAAAACGGCAGTACCAGCCGGCCTTCTTTCAGGCGCCATCATCAGCTGCTGCATCTGCGCTCTTTTGCACTACAAAATAGGCGGTGAGTTTGCTGACATTCCTGTAATTGCAGTAAGCCCAATCGGACTTGTCTGCGGCACTGCCGTCGGCATCGTGACCGTTTTGCTCGCCGCTCAGTCTCCTGCAAAACACGCTGCTAAAGTCTCACCTATATGCGCTGTTTCCGGCAATTTAGAAACCGCTCCTTCCGTAAGGCATAAAATTAACATTCATTTCATCAGGACAGAATGGATCCTGGGCATTCATCATGCAACAGCCTCCAAAAAGAATTGGTTTCTAATGACTGCTTCCTTTGCCCTCAGCATTATCCTGTCCCTTTGTTTTTCGATTGGGCTGGATTTTGCACGCGGTCTCATTCCCTCACTGACGCAATGGAATCCTGATCTTACGCTTGGCAGTTATGCAAACGAGCTTATATTAGATGAGAGCCTTTTCAATCAAATACAAGCGATTCCAGGTGTCGAACACGCCTATTTCAGCGCGTACAAGCAAAATATTCCAGCTGCCTCCTCTCGTGAGGGCGCAGACCATATAAATCTGGTATCCTACAGCAACTATCTTATGGACACTGCACAGGACAGTGTCGCTATCGGCGATTTATCAGATCTTTATGGCGACAGCGGCAAAGTGATGACCATCCAGAATAAAGATAATCCATTCAAAGTCGGCGATACTATACAGATTGCAGGAAGCGAGGTCGAGATTGCATGTGCAGTGTCCACAGGTCTATATCCCAGTGAATTCAGTGTAATCTGCTCGCCCCAAACCTTTGCCCGTCTGACCGGAGAAGAGAAATTCAACCTGATCGGTATCCAGCTAAGCAAACATGCCGGGGAAGAAACCATACAGCAGATCAGCAGACTGGCCGCGGATAATGTCATTTTTACAGATATGCGTAAACGCAATCAGGAAGACTACACCATATATCTTGCAACTCAGCTTATCGGATATGGCTTTCTGGCTGTCATAGCTGCGATCTCGATCTTCTACATTATAAACAGTATATCAATGAGCGTAACTGCACGGATAAAACAATATGGCGCTATGCGGGCAATCGGCATGGACGGCAGACAGCTGACACAGATGATTGCTGCTGAAGCCTATACCTATGTGATTTCCGGACTCACCGCCGGATGCATTCTTGGGCTCCCTTTCAGCCGTTTCCTGCATATACAGCTGCTTACACATTATTTTGGAACTGCTTGGCACCTGCCTGCTGCACTGCTTGGTATTATTTTTTTAATCGCGTTTGTCTCTGCCGCAGCTGCCGTTTATGCACCTGCCAGACGGATTTGTCATATGGCAGTTACGGAAACAATCAATGAGTTATAGGTTACATTTTGGATACCCGGATGCCGGGTGAGGGGAGCTGTCCCGTCTTCCGGCGACTTTTCCAGAATGCTAAGAATCCCTAAGCATTCTGCGCAGTACACAGGCGGCGAAGCCGCAGCGGCACCTTTAGCTTCCGTCCTTAGGCCGGGGCGAACTAGGTGCCGCGACCGTCCGGTGACACAGTGAAGATGCAGCATGCTTAGAGCTTCTTAACCTTCTGGAAAAGTCACCCGGAGACAGGGCGCTTTCCTCACCCGGCGTCCGCGGAGCCGCAATTATCCTGATATGTATATTTTCAAAATACCCGTCATAAATTATTATAAGAAAATAGGGGAAGTAAACTATGCATATAAATCCCAGAATCAAAATCTCTCCATCTGAAAATCAATCCCTTCACTTTAACAAATATCACGGCCTGCCGGCAATTCTATTTGTCGTTGCACTCGCCGTACTGCTCGCACTATTATGCGGCTGCACCCTCTCCAAAGAAGCACCTAAAAAAATGAAAGATCTTGAATATTCTATCGTCGAAGATAAAGACATCCCAGAAAAATTAAAGAAAGCCATTGATGAAAAAAAAGCCGCTGAATTTAAAATATCATTTCAGGATGGAGACTCCATGTATATCGTTCATGGCTACGGAGAACAGGAAACAGGGGGCTACAGTATCGTTATCCATGACCTTTATCTGACAGAAAATGCACTATATTTTGATACCGAGCTGCTAGGTCCCAAGAACGGTTCCAACCCTCAAAAAAAGCCCAGTTTTCCATATATAGTGGTTAAAACGAAAACATACAAACAAAATATAGTATTCGAATAGTGAAATACATTGACTTTTCACGATCTGCATGATATACTATATCTAGTGTTTCGGATAACAGCGTATTCGGACAGATGCATGATTAAACGTAACCGTGAATGTATTCCTGCCGCAGATAAACTCATCTTTCATACAGCAGCAATGCATCAGCACTGTTATGATTAAGCAGCAAAATAAAGAGGAGGATGATAAGATATGCAGCGGAAAGATATAGAAAAGGTACGTGCTTCTGTTCATCAGCAGTGCGGAAGCAAAGTCATGATTCAGCTTGACAGAGGAAGAAATAAAGTAGACATCCAAAGCGGTGTGATCCAGGGGGCATACCCAAGCGTATTCACGATTCTAGTAGATGACAAGGACGAAAAAAATCCTCCCCAACTGCTGTCTTTTAGTTATTCAGATATTATTACCAGAGATATACGCATGAAATTATGCTGATTCATCAATAAATCACGAATATAGATTCATAAAATCCATCGATTCTGAATAAGATGTAATAAACGATTCAGGATCGGAGGATTTTTTTATTGGATTTTATAAAGAAGCTGTTACAGACAAATCAAGAGAGAGGACGGGCATCCATACAAATTACTGTTGAAAATGACTTTAACCTGCCGGATTATGAACCGGATATGATTAAACTGATTGACCGAAAGGGCACAACACGTATTCAAGAGACCAGGGTAGAGCCTGACCAGATTGTAGTAAACGGCCTGCTTTTATTTCAGGCACTATACAAATGCACAGAATCAGGCAGCATCTGCGGCCTGCAGGGCGAGGTGCCATTTACAGAAACCATACACATGGAGGGCGTTCAGGAGACAGACCAGCTAGTCGTACAGAGCAATATGGAAGACCTCACACTCAGTATGATAAATTCCAGAAAGCTGAACGTACGCGCGCTGATCGAGATGTCCGCTGCTGACCAGATGGAGCAGCAGATCGAACTGCCGACCGGCATCGAAGACAGCTCCATACAAGCACTTTACCAACAGCAGAAAATGCTTCAGCTGCTGACACAGAAAAAAGATATCTGCCGCATCCACAGTGAGATCCTGCTGCCGTCCAACCGTCCAAATATCAGCAAGCTGCTCTGGCAGAGTGTACAGCTGCGGAGCCTTGACAGCCGGATCCGTACCGGCGAAATCGAACTCAGCGGAGAGCTGCTTGTCAATATCTTATATAAAGGAGAAGACGACGAAAAGCAGATTCAATGCATGGAAACTACAGTAGCTCTGCACGAAAGAATCGAATGCAGTGTCTGCGACCCGGATACGCTTTTTAAGCTTGTACCGCTTCAAGTACAGCTCGAAGTCACTCCAGCCGAAGATCAGGACGGAGAAAACCGGATCCTGATGCTGGAAGGCACGCTGGACTTTTATCTGCGGGTATGGAAAGAAGATGAGCCGCAGGTCTTGGAAGATGCTTATTCTCTTCAGGACGAATTAATGTTAGAACGAGAGCCGGTAAAGCTGCAGAGCCTGTTGGTTAAAAATGACTCTAAATTCAAAATCGCCGATCAGATTCCCATTGAAAATCAGCCTGCCGAAATACTGCAGCTGTGCGCAAGCGTAGGAGAAGCATTTATTGAAGACAGCCGTATTGTACCTGACGGAATCGAAGCCGAAGGCATCCTGAAAGTTCGTATGCTCTACATCACCGCCAGCGACGACATGCCGATCGGCATTGCAGAAGGTGTCATCCCATTCAGCCGACTGATCGAGGCCGAGGGCATCCGCCCGGAAGATACTTTTGAACTATCCGCCGGTATCGACCAGCTCACCGTGATTCTTGCTGATAACAGCCAGGCAGACATTAAAGCAGTGATCGGTCTGGACACCATTGTGTTCCGCAGACAGGATACTTCATTGATTACCGGCATGAGCAGGCAGCCGGTCGACTTAGAACAATACGAAAAACAGCCGGGCATTGCCGGGTATATCGTAAAATCCGGCGACCGTCTCTGGGACATAGCCAAAGAACATCATACAACGGTCGCAGATGTCATGCAGATGAATCAGCTCAGCAGCGAACATGTCAACCGCGGTGATAAACTGCTGATAGTAAAACAAATGGGCATTGGTGCAGGAGCTTAGCTTATAAATCAAGCCTGTTCCTACTTCAAAAGAATGCCTGTTTTGTTTCCATTTGTTCAAAAAAATTTCACACTTTTTAACAAAATAAAAACAGCTTGTTCGGTTGCATTTGAGTAAAAGCCGTGATATACTGTTGCAGACGCTAAAAACAAAAGTGACAAAATACAAAGGAGCCGAACATTGAAAATACATAATACAAATTTCAAACATGCTAATGTAAAATTTGCCTCACTGCTGCTCGTAACAGCTGTCAGCTTATCTTCACTGAACACAGCTTTTGCTACCAGCCGTAAGTCACAGGCTCAAGATGCAAAAAAGACTGCTGAAAGCAATCTTAACTCCGTAAACAATAACATCAGCAGCATCACTTCAAAGCAGCAAGAACTTCAGAAAGAAATCAACGCCCTTGACGCTGATTTAGTCGAACTGTTGGTTAATATGGATATTCTCTCCGATGAATTAGACGCGAAAGAGCTGGAGATCAAACAAGCCAACAAGGACCTGAAGGCCGCACAGGAAAAAGAAACCGAACAATACGAACGAATGAAAAAAAGAATCCGCTACATGTATGAGCGCGGCGACGACTCCATTCTGGAAGCGCTGCTCGGTGCCACCAGCATGTCCGATTTCTTAAACAGAATAAATTACTGCACCGCAGTATATGATTACGACAGAGAACAGCTCGATGTATACAAACAGACCAAGCAGGAAGTCATAGACTTAAAGTCGCAGCTGCTTACCGAACAGTCTGAAATGGAGGAAATGCAGGATAACTATAAGCTTCAGGAATCAGACTTAAAGGAAATGGTAGCACAGAAAGAAGCTACTATGGATAATTTTGATTCCCAGCTATCTCAGGCAAAAATACTGGCAGCACAGTATAAAGAGACCATCCAGCAGCAGAACCAGATTATCCGTGACGAAGAAGAAAAAGAACGTATCGCCGCAGAAGAAGCTGCCAGGGCAGCTGCAGCAGCAGAACAGGCAGCCAGAGAAGCAGCGCAGCAGCGGGCACGCGAAGAAGAAGCTGCACGTCAAAGAGCACAGCAGCAGGCGGCTGCTCAGCAGGCAGCTGCTCAGGCACAGGCAAATGCATCAAGCTCCAATAATACGCCGAGCAGTACACCAAGCTCCAGCAGCACGTCAAATTCCAGCAGCACAGCAGGCTCTAGCAATACGCCGAGCACCGACAGCTCGTCATCCAATTCAGGCAGCTCTGCTCCTGCTGTCAGCCCGTCCGGTGCAACCGGAAGCGACGTTATTAATTACGCAACACAGTTTATCGGGAACCCATACGTATGGGGCGGCACGAGCCTGACGCACGGCGCTGACTGCTCAGGATTTGTAATGAGCGTATACGCGCACTTTGGATATTCCCTTCCACACAGCTCAGCTGCTATGGCAGGCTGCGGAAGAGGTGTCAGCTACAGTGAAGCTCAGCCAGGCGACCTTATATGCTACAGCGGTCATGTAGCGCTGTATATGGGCGGAGGCAGAATCGTAGGCGCACAGAGCACCCGGTCTGGAATCACGACACAGAACGCAACATATCGGACAATTATTGCGGTACGCAGAATTATTAACTAAGCCAATATTACTGCCCGGCAATATACATACAAACTGATTTGTCTGTATCAGGCAATATCCAAACAGCCCGGTTATCAATCCTTTATTTAAAATATTCAGGATTGGTAACCGGGCTGTTTGGATATTAAGCAACAGTTGTTACAGTTCGCTGTACAATGTCATTAACTTAAGCTTTGCATAGTTTCTAAGCGCAAGCGGCGCTTGTTCAGAACGAGCCGAAATGGTAACATCAAACTCGATTGACAATGTATACTTACTGTAGTAAAATAAAAGAGGGTTATTATATGACAACTACTACACCCACACAGATTAGAAGTGATTCTACAGAACGGAATTCCATTTGAAGTAAAATATCCTGAACTTAAGCCAGAAGTTATAGAAGCTATGGAAGAGGCAAAACGGATCAGCAGAGATCCAAATACAAAACGATATAGCAGCTTTTCACAAGCATTAGAGGATATGGATTTATGAAATACGAATTAATCCTATCCGAACAATTTAAGAAAGGTTTAAAGGCTGCTAAAAAGCGAGGATTCGATGCAGATTTATACAAAAAGTAATTGAATACATTCTATAACCAGTCAGAAGGCATTAGCAAAAAATATTTGTTAATGCCTTTATTTAGAGTATTGCAGGCGGCACAGCCTTTCCATAAATAACATCGTCCCAGTATCATTATTATTTTATTAAATTTCAACTTATGTCTTGCCAAATAAAATAACAGGTCTATAATGATACATGGCAGATGATCTAACTATGGAAACTATTATCAAATATACAATATCTAGATAAGGACGATAAATTTATGAAATTAGGCAGAAATGATAAATGCTGGTGTGGCAGCGGCAAAAAATATAAGCAGTGTCATCAGGCATTTGACGACAAAATCGCACGGATCGCCGATCAGGGTCATCCAGTTCCAACCAGAGAAATGATAAAAAATGCAGACCAGATCGCAGGCATTAAGCAGAGTGCCAAGATCAACATCGCAGTACTTGATTATGTACAAGAACATATCCATGAAGGAATCAGCACAGAAGAAATCGACCAGATGGTCTATGATCTGACTACAAAAATGGGTGGTATTCCTGCACCGCTAAATTATCAGGGCTACCCTAAAAGCGTTTGTACATCCGTAAATAACCAGGTATGTCACGGCATTCCGTCAAAAGACGTGATTTTAAAAGAAGGCGACATTGTAAACGTCGATGCCTCTACGATCCTTAACGGCTACTTTTCAGATTCCTCCCGTATGTTCTGCATAGGGGAAATCAGTCCAGAAAAAAGGCGTCTGGTAGATGTCACAAAAGAATGCGTACAACGCGGGCTGGAAGCTGTCAAGCCCTGGGGATTTCTTGGCGATATGGGTCAGGCAGTGCACGATCATGCATTTGCTAACGGCTATACCGTCGTACGTGAAATCGGCGGTCATGGTGTCGGTTTAGAATTTCACGAAGATCCGTGGGTCAGCTACAACAGCAAAAAAGGCGAAGAGATGCTGATGGTTCCCGGCATGATCTTTACAATAGAACCAATGGTTAATATGGGCGGCGTAGAGATCTATGTAGACGAAGTCAACGACTGGACAGTCTATACAGAAGACGGAAAACCGTCTGCACAGTGGGAAATCATGGTGCTTGTAACGGAAACCGGAGCGGAGGTATTGTCATATTAGTTATCATATGCGAAAGCAGTCTGTACATCAGATGCTTCCGCTTATAGACATGGAGGAACATACTCATTGGAGACAAAAATATTTGCAATGACACATAAATCTTTTACACCGCCATCCGATCACATGTATATACCTCTGCAGGTCGGCCGCGCCAATCATGAACCGCTGGGTTATCTGGGCGACCACACCTGCGATAATATTTCTCATCTCAATGCATACTACAGCGAGCTGACCGGCGTATACTGGCTCTGGAAAAATTATCATCACGCAGATATTATCGGCATCTGCCATTACCGCAGATATTTGATTGCAGAAGACGGACATCTGTACAATCAGGCAGACATCGAAGACCTATTATCCCGATACGAGATGATTGTAACAAAAAAGCTTGAACTGCGTATGCCATATTATGATGGTTTTGCGGCCACTCATGATGAAAAAGACTTAATCGAAACAGAACAGGTAGTGAACGAAAAATACCCTGAATATGCACCCTGCTTTCACGAAATGGTACACAAAAAAGAAACCTATTTTGCAAATATGATGGTGTGCCGCAAGCCGCTGTATGATGAATACTGTACATGGCTCTTTGACATATTATTTGAAGTGCAGCGCAGGATTGACACAACAGGATATGATAATTACCGTAAACGTGTCTATGGATTTTTATCCGAATTTCTTCTGACTGTGTGGATTGCCAAAAATAAGATCCATGTATATGAGAGCCGGGTAGGAATGAGCTCGGAAAAGAGAGAGACGGAAGAAATCAAACGCCAGTTAGCCGACTACTTTGCAAAACAGGATATTGCAGGTGCCAAACGCTGTCTATTAAAGGCATTAGATGAAAGACCGGATATATTAATGGAAGCTTCCGACATACACGGCGAGCTGAAGCTATGTATGCAGATGATATCTACTTGTGAATTTGAAAAATCCAGAGGAGAGACTTTATTTGTAGAGCGCGGATTGACATTTGAAGAGATGCTGGAAGAAATGAAGCAGTTAAACCGCTTTGTACTTCGATTAAACGACGAATATGAAGATGATGTGCGTGTTCAAGCAGACGATCAGACACATATTCAGGCAGACACACAATCGGACATTCAGAAACTAATTCAGACATACTTAGCAGAGCATCCAGTATCAGTGACTGCATTTGAGATTTCAAAACGAATTATGTGTGTCTGACAGCTATATGTTGGGGCATTTATTAAGCATTCCATTGTTTGACATATGTCCCTTCTTCCATAACTCTGCTCCCTATCACATAACGATCATCTGCATTGTGTGCGCATACTCCTTTATAACGCTATTTTTTATTTATTATGTCATATCTCATATGCATTTTTATTCATTTTATCCTATATGCAGCTGTGCCTTCAATGCATCCTGCAGGACTTGCGAAAAGTTGACATTATGCTCCAGTACAGCGGCAAGTTCTTCATAAACCCATCATAAAAATATTTAAAAATTCACTGCGTTATTACGCAACCTTTTCATCCTTCCCTACGTTCTTATCATTAAGAGATATAAAATTCTATAGAACACAAACCATCATACAGCGAGTGCCACAAGCATCTATATTACTTACGTTGTATCACCCATGAAAGGAGAGATCATCCTATGAAAAAAATAATGCCCGCTATTTTATTAATAATCCTTATCATATCAGGAACTATACTAAATGGATGCGGTTCAACCAGCAGCAAAAATATGGCAAGCTCAGACAGCTCATATAGTGTGCGTGATGACGCAAACCTAAAGCAGGAATACGGTTCTGACAACGGAGCATCCTCTGGAGAATCCATCGAGGTATCTGACAGCGATATTACGGAAGACTCCGGTCTGGCAGCAGACGACATTGCTCTGGAAGGAACAGCAGCAGACGCAAAGCAAAAACAAGGCGAAAAACTAATTTATACATATTACTATTCTGTAGAGACGAAAGAATTTGATACGTTTACTGAAAAAATAGCTGCTAAAACCATCCAGCTCGGCGGATATGTCGAAAATTCAGAGACAAGCGGCAGTGCGGCAGACGGCTTAGACCGTTATGCGAATATGACCCTGCGTATTCCTGCCGATCAGGTCAATCAGCTTCTGTCTCTGCTTGATACAGAATCAAATGTAACATATCGTAACAGCAGTATCGAGAATATATCTCTGCAGTACGTAGACCTGGAAAGCCATCTGAAAGCTCTGCGCACAGAACAGGAAACGCTTCTGCGCCTGATTGAACAGGCCGATAAAATAAAGGATGTGATCGCGCTGCAAAGCCAGCTCACACAGGTTCGTTATGAAATAGAATCCTACGAATCCCAGCTGCGGATGTATGATAATCAGGTGGACTACAGCACGATACATCTGGATATTTCTGAGGTGGAGCGCCAGACTACTGTTACCCCTTCCCGTGCCTCATTCGGCCAAGAGGTAATGGATCGATTCTCCGATAACTTATATGCTGTCGGACAGTGGCTGCGTTCGCTGGCCGTCTGGCTGATTAGTTCACTGCCGATTCTGATTCCTGCCGTACTGCTCATCGTGATTGCCGTATTTTTAATCCGAAAATTGTTCAGATATCTGAAAGCACACAAGCCTATGCAGAAAAGCCCGCAGCAGTCTGGATATCAGAGTATTTATCAAAAGAAAAATCACAGATCTGCGGATACACCAGACGAAGATGGGCAGGTTCATTCAGATCTTCATGATGATAATGTACAGATTCATTCAGACGATCAGAATGAAAATGTATAAGCGTAACAGTTCAGCCCATTACTTTGCATTAACTGCAAAGTACGCAAGAATGTGTGAATTGTGCCAAGAGGAAATCCGGCTCTTCGCCGAAGACGAATTTTCAATGAGCCGGATTCCGTTACAGTGAAGCCGAAGACTGAACCGTAACGTATAAGCTCTGCTAAGTAAATAATAGTGTACAGATTCACTCTGATCATATAGAATAATAATGTGCAGCCGCTCACTCTGCAGTTTTTAATATTAACAGATAAGCAATCCTCTATCGAAAAAGATAGGAACTTACATCATTCAGATTACGACCCGGATACCGGCCTGCCGCTTGACAAAGACTACCTGGAATGCGGGCTCCCGTCATTTTTACAGGAATCTATCATACAGATGACTGACGCATGGAATCGACTGAATTCAGGGGAAGATTATCTTCACTGGGACTGTGACTTTTGTAATGCAAAACTAATCATACCTCAATCGTATGTTTATAACTCCTGATCCACAATGTCTATCTATCTCAGCCCATCCAGCAGCGTCATCATCCCCTGCACCCCTTGATTTGCCTGTGCCAGCAACGAATGTCCCGCCTGCTCCAAGATCTTATGCTTAGAATATTCAACCATCTCATCCGCCATATCCGCATCACGTATTCGTGACTCCGAAGCCTGCGTATTTTCCATTGTGTTTGCATTCGCTGCGTAAGTATGCTCCAGACGATTCGAATATGCACCGTACATGCTCCTTCTCTCATTTAAAAATGCCAGAGCATAATCCGTATAATCAATCGTCTTCTGCGCCTTTTCGAAAGTCTTGACATTCGCCATATGCAGCTTCAGCACCACAGAATTCAGCGCAAACCTTGGAATCACAACCGCGTCTCCTCTCTGGCTGCTGTTTTGGATATGCAGTCCGTTTTCATATGGAACCTGAGTCACTATTGACTCATACATCGGATGTACGGCTACATTCGAGTTTTCATTACCGTTAATGCGCATATATGTATAATCCTTTGCATCAAGCTGAATATTTGAACCTCCGAGCATCTTATCTATCGCATAATCTTTATACGCATCAACCGCACTGCTTAAATTATTAACATCATTACCGTTCATATCTTTATAAGTAATCTTCAGGTCATAACGATCTCTGCCTTGATGATCGAGGTCCATATCATCATATGCCTCATAAGTGCCGTCATCCATTTTTACATATGCGCCATTTGCAGCATTTGCTGTCATTTCTGTGGCTATATTGTTCATGGCATCGCCAAAATTATAAGTATACTCCAGAGAAATTTTTCTCCCATCATCGGTGCTTACTTCTGCCTGAAAAATATCCGTATCAATTCCTACATAAGGCGCTGTATCAAAAGTCGCATCTCTTGTCCCGCTGTTCTGCTCTCTGTTATCATAAATATACAGTTTGCTTCCGTCAGCCGCATACTGTGTATAATGAAAATCAAAGCATTGTGACGTAATCTCAACCATCGCTTTGCTCATATCAGCTCCGCTGGATACCCCCTTATTCTTTAAAGAGTCGATGTCTATTTGAAGTGTATAATTATTTCCATGCTTCTTGTAATTGTAGTTATAACCAGATGCCGTGGTATTACCCTTTGCACCCTGCACAAACATAATACTGTAATGATTGTTACATGTCTTACAAGTAGAGTTAAATCCCAGTCCTTCCAGAGAATCCAGTGTATACGATGTCCCCAGATCTTTAAAATCAATAAATGCCGTCGGATATGTCTGTCCAACACTGCCCGGCTCTGCCCAGCCTTTCCCATCTGTCAATGTCATATTCGAGCCAATCGTAACCGTATCATTAAAATATCCTGATGTCGTAATATTCCCGCTTCCCACTATAGCTGTGAGACTGTTGCTTCCCAACTGGTAAGCCGGATCTTGTGTGTTGATACCTTTAAGCGTATCTGCACTTTTTATTCTGGCTACATAACTCAAGTAAGTCTTCAGGGCTTCATCCAGCTTTGTTTCCATACCTGACGCATTTCCGTTGTATACAATAACGTCCGCTGATGTATTTTTATTCGAAAAAATCAGCTGTGTTTTGCCAGTATTTTTATCATAAGTAAAATTACCATCTGTTACATCATCGACTTCTTGCTGGTCAAAATCCCGTCCCAGTCCCAGCTCTTCCTGAAAGGTAATGACTTTATCGCTCTTCGCGGTAGCTTTCATCACATTCGCGTCTAACGTCACATTTAAATTCAGGGCATATTTATTACTGATCTTCCCTCCGCTGATTACCATGCCGTCCAGACCATCAATGACAGAATCCTCGCTTGTCACATCAGCCAGAGAAAATGAAAATGACAGATATGTATCATTATTGCCATCATTGTCGTTATATACATATTGAACATCGCTGCTGATCTTATCTCCTGAATTCCAAAGATCCTTGCTTGTATCCGTCTCTCCCATCAGCTCATGCCATGACTTAAAGGAACCAGTTACTTCTGCTCCGTCCTTTTCCAGCCATATGCCATTTTGTCCGGCAGGATTCTTTCCCGCCCTTACAGTGTAAGATAATTTGGGATCTGTTCCCAGCTGCTGTGCAAGGCTGTTTGAAATCTGCAGATTTTTTACTACGGAAGCATCCACTGCTTTTACATCCTTTGTACCTACATATTTCGTCTCCCAATGATAAGTGACTTTTTCATCACGTCGGGAATTAATGGCCCTTGCCATATCCGATTCGCTATGAATGTCAGAGCCCACAAAAAAAGCAACTGTCGCCCCTTCATAATCGAGCATCCATGCCCCTGAATGCATATTTCCAGGAGAAAACGACCGCTCTGATTCATCCTTCAGGCTAGACCAGCCAAAATGTTCTCCGTCTATTGTAATCCCGCTGTCGTCTGCTGAAATACTAATCTCCCTGGTTATTATAGGCGGCTCTTCGCCTTCATTACAGATCACGGAAAACTGCCGTCCTGACGCATCTTTATAGGAATAACTGCCCGCGTTAAATACCTGCCTGCCAGTATTTGGATCTATCTTTACAATATCAGGATCTACTTCTGTCCATTCAATACGATTTCCATGAAAAATAAATCCTCCATATGTCACATCACCCGTTGCGTCATCATATGAAGCATTATAAATCTGCAGATCATTCGGTGTCCCTTCTACATCCAGCGTGACATAAGAATTATCAAATATATCCTGCGTATTGAACTCCGTATCCAGACAGATTTTGTTGATTTCCTTCCTAAGCTCTGAAATCTCGCTGTTAAGCGCCCCTCTGTCCTCCGGCGTGTTCGTATCGTTGGATGCCTGAACGGCCAGCTCTCTTATTCTTTGTACCATAGATGTAATCTCGCTCATAGCGCCATCTGCTACCTGAAGCCAGGACATGCCTTCCTGCGTATTCTTTCCTCCCCTTTTCAGCCCACGGATCTGCCTTCTCATGTCTTCTGAAATCGTAAGCCCTGCCGCGTCATCTGCAGCACGATTTATGCGGTAGCCGGATCCCAGCTTTTCTGCTGAACGGCTTTTGCTCTTTGCTTGAACATTTAACTGCCGTGACGTAAACATCGCTGTTATATTATTTACCATTGTCTGCATATTTAAAACCTCCTTGTCTCCATAAATGTGCAGTTCTCGCCTATACGATCTTTGCCAATGCGAGATATCAACAGCCCTGAAATTTACTTATTTCTCATTTATTTCTTGAATAACTGCCAAAATTCGACCTTCCCAGAGCGGATTTCTGCGTTTTAAATCTTTCCCCTATTTCTTCTCCAAAACATGAATTTGCACATTTGGTACAATACCTTCCATATCGAATCGCTGCTCCGCACATTTCACAATTAAGAGAAAATTCACTGTTTACAGGAATCTCTGCTGTTCCACGTTTTAAAAGAATCTTCAGCTTGTTTTCCAAATCATTTATTCCCATTACCCCTCCTCAATAATACAAGCTTGGAGCCTTTCCCTCCTGAATCTGAGTTGAAAAGCTCCAAGATTAATATCAGGTTTTTGCTTTCCGCAAAGTTTCGCCTGCACATTATAAAATTATTTCTCTAACTCAGCAGTGCAAGCACCCCCTGCGTACTCTGATTTGCCTGCGCCAACATAGCCTGTCCGGCCTGTTCTAAAATAGTATGCTTTGTATTCTCCACCATCTCTTCTGCCATATCAGCATCACGAATGCGGGATTCAGCAGACTGCGAATTTTCTGATGTGTTTGCGTTGATATTGTAAGCGTGTTCTAAACGGTTCTGCTCTGCGCCAAAGCTTGACCGAGCTTTAGATACTAAGCCAATCGCATAATCTACACACCACAGCGAAGACGGCTCATACTGCCTCGCTATCGTAATGTCGCCCGGCTGTGCCGCTGGCTCCGGATCCCATGTTCGAATGACTCTGGTACCTGTAACCGTCTGAGTCTCTCTTTTATACTTTGGGTTCATCTCACCATTTTCCCATTCAATTCTATCCAATGATAGGTACGTCCTTGTTTCTGTATAACTTTCAATTCTATCTTTAAAACCATTCTGTCTCCAATTATCTATCTTAGCCTGATATGACTTGCTATAGACTTCTTTTTCTTCATAATATGCTACGTTATAATCTTCCAAGCCCAAAGCATACAGCGATATATTCGGCAGGTTAATCGGAAGCCAACTGTCCCGAACAGCCCCTGCCATAATATGAAGCGGCTTTTGGATCTCAGCTGTTTCTCCAGGTACAAGTATGCTTGTCAGCATACTGACTTTTACATATCCATCCTTTATTACTTTGCTGTCTGCAGCTGTCGGGTCTGTCAACGCCATATTATCTCTGTAATCATAAACAATTACGCTATAAGGATCCCCATCGGCTTTCAATACTCTGTCAAAATGAGAGTTTGATGCTTTAGTATCCATAGCATCATACATCTTATTACGCAGATCTTTTGCGATTGCATCTGCCAGCGCCTCTGTTTCTAATTTTTTTTGTGCATCTGATAATGCCGGATTATCCTGATGCTTTTCTATCAAGTCCTTTATGGAATCAAAATATCCGCTATAAGTTTTCCCCTGAG
The DNA here is from genome assembly GCA_947385875.1 of uncultured Eubacterium sp. Classification (GTDB taxonomy): domain Bacteria; phylum Bacillota; class Clostridia; order Lachnospirales; family Lachnospiraceae; genus Eubacterium_J. Next base: position 25,225 of record CANDMV010000011.1, read on the forward strand.
AATCAGTAAACTGCGTAGTTGAAAGATTTACGGTTCCATACGTATATTCATACCTAACTCCGTATCCGTCAGAAATTACTGCGTTACTGCCTACAGTAAATCCTGATTCGGATCCGGTAAAAGTAATTCCCTGATGCACATTGCTGCAGGTTCCGCATGGAAAGCGTATCTGTCCTCCCAGCAGACGAAATACATCTTCATATAGCTGTTCTGCACTGGATGCATTTTTCAGACCACTAAAATCGACCTTCGCTGATGCATTATTAGAAATAGAATTATCCCAACCGGTATAACCCGCCGCTATTCCTTGAGGTGTATCTCCATACCATACGGCACCCGTAACGCTAGGATCTTTTGGCCCGTAATACCATACGGAACCATCCGGCTGAGTCTGATACATGATAGAATCTTTCTGACTCGGAGCCTGCGAGTAACCTGAATGTATCTCCATATTGTCATCCACATTCATCCAATCAGGCAGACCCACATGAGATGTATTCTCAATGATATACTCTTCTTCCATATCTTCCGTGATCTTTATGGTTTCTCTCGGATTTCCCTTCAAAATCAGCTTTGAATTAAACATCGTAGTGTCAGCGATCCGATCAATCTCCCCAAGAATATCCTCCACCTCATACTGTATGGCAATCCTGTCTTCTTCTGTATTCGTATCATTATATGCCTGAAGAGAAAGCTCTCGAACCCGCTGCAGAATATCATGCACCTCACCCAAAGCGCCTTCTCCTGTTTTAACCAATGAAATACCTTCTTGTATATTACTTTTTCCTTTATTCAATCCACGTATCTGCCATCTCAATTTTTCTGAAATCTGCAGTCCTGCAGCATCATCCGCTGAACGATTGATCCGATATCCAGATGCTAATTTTTCACTGCTTTTCTTTTTGTCCTTTGTTGTAATATTTAATTGCCTGCTTGTAAACTGAGCAAGCATATTATGAGCTACAACCTGCATAGAATCGTCTCCTCCCTGAGTCTTTTGCATTTACTTTCTTGTACTATATCCGCATTTCATCTTAAAAAGTATACTTTTACAGTTATTGAATTTTTCGCGTAAGAGTGTTAAGTTTTTAGTAACATTAACCGATACAGTGAGTAGGAAACGGATTTTTATGTATTATTTGGCGTATTTTTTATAAGTCTGAAAAAGTATACTTTTTCAGATTTTGCTATTTATAGTTAAAACAGACTGTTCATACTTAACAGCCTTGCTGTAAAATGTCTTAGGATTCATCTCACATGCAGCCCCAGCTTCCCGCATTGTCATCTGCCCGCTGCGCCATTTCCGATAAATATCCTCAAAATTATCCGGCACCGGCACCGGCGGCCTGCCGAACTGCACGCCTTTGGCTTTTGCAACTGCAATCCCTTCCGCCTGCCTTTGTTTGATATTCACTCGTTCATTCTCTGCTACATAACTAAGCAGCGCCAGTACAATGTCACTGATAAATGTCCCCAGTAAATTTTTTTCCCGTCTGGTATCTAACAGCGGCATATCTATGACAACGACATCCGCCCTTTTTTCTTTCGTAATAATTCGCCATTGTTCGTTTAAATCTGTATAATTCCTGCCCAGCCGGTCTATTGATTTGACATACAATACAGAATCGCAGTCGAGCTTATTCAGCATTCGCTGATACTGTGTCCGATCAAAATCTTTCCCTGACTGCTTGTCCATATAAATTTGCTTTTCCGGCACTCCCACTTCCAGCAACGCCAGCTTCTGCCTGTCTTCATTCTGTTCCTTTGTAGATACACGCATGTATCCGAATATCTTTTGTTTTATCATTTCTGCCTCCGATCTGCTGCTTTCCATCGTAGTTTTCTGCATAATCTGCCTCCCATACACTGCTTTCTACGCCGAGTCCATAGCAGGACCATTCATCGGCAACATACTCTTAACTCCCATATTCATTATATAGTATCTTTCATTTCAAAATAATAATGCGAAATAGTTCTTATAAACTATTCCGCATTATTATAATTTCATTTATATCACAGAAACTGCCCTGCATATGCGATCCGGCCGCTGCCAGACTAAACTCCCGGCAAGCTTCTATATATTATGCTGTATCCAGAAACGGTCCGCCAGCAGCAGCCAGTTTGCCCGGAACAAACGCATGATCTGCCAGTAGCCCATACCACGCAGATTATATTCTTCTACAAGATTAAACTTTGCCTGCATACTGCGCACATCCTCAAACCAGACCTCATGCTCTTTTCCATCCTTTACATAACGGAAATACGGCGACTGTGCTGTCTCGTCAAACTGAATTTCTGCATAATTATCTGCAGCAATCTGTACAGCCTGCACGTTGCCTATTGTTCTGGCACGTGATTCTCCCTGTACAAACGGCAGCGTCCAGTCATATCCATAGTTTGGTATGCCCAGATTTATTTTTTCCGCAGGAATACGGGTCAGGGCATACTCCACCACCTGACGGACCATATTCAAAGGCGCGACCGCCATTGGAGGGCCGTACGTATATCCCCATTCGTATGTCATCAACAGCACTTCATCTGCCGCTTCGCCCAGCAGCTGATAATCCTTTCCTTCATATAAAGTACCCTTTTGATTATCTGATGTCTTAGGAGCCAGCGCCACAGACACCGGGTATCCGATTGCATTCACCGCTTCCCGCACATTTGCGACAAACTGCGCGAACGGCACCCGGTCTTCTGCCAGGATATATTCAAAATCAATGTCTACACCCTGAAAACCTTTCTGCTGTACCTCTTCTACCAGCTGGCTGATAAACCTCTGCTGTACTTCCTGATCGTTTGTTACCCTGCTGATTAAATAGTTATTAAATCTTCCGTCCGGGCCAAATGGCGTCACCGTCAGAATCGGCGCTGTCTGATTTGCAATCGCCATGTCTATCATAAATGCATCATTGTTCTGTGGAGGGATCAGATCCCCTTCCGGAGTAAATCCATAAGAAAATACAAATAATTTACTCAAATATGGAAGTGTCTGGCCAAGAACATCTGGATTAATATAAGTATATGCATACCCGCCTGTCTCTACTGCTTTTTTTACCTGCGGACTTTCCCCTTTTGTCAGCAGAAGCGCCTGTCCGATTACAAGCGGATATGGATCCTCCAGCTGATTGTTATAGATGATTGTGTCTGGAGATACTCCCTGTTCTGCAGCGATCTTATACACGGTATCTCCGGCTTTTACCACATAAATTTCCATATACAGCTATACCTTACTATCCCAGTGCAAAGCACTTTAAATACGGTGTGCCCTTTGGGTATACCTTACTATCCCAGTGCAAAGCACTTTAAAGCGCTTCAAATTCGATGCACTATTTAGGATACTCTTTTTCTATCATTATATGATTTCATAAAGAAAATGTGAACAATACCGATCATTTTCTTTTAATCCTACCTGCGCTGCATACCACCAAAAATGAAATTCGTGAGCGCATAAGATGATAAATCAAAAGAATTAATCTGTGATACGATTTTATTCGTCGGCGGCAGGCAGGCATGGTCCCTGCAGATATAATACGTCGTTTTATTATTCAGCAGCTTATATTTATCCGTCTCATGCTGCAGAATCGTAACCTGTGAATAAAGCGGCAGTTTTGTGATAATCTTTCGTTCATCATCCTCTTCAGACAGCACTACAGTTATTTTTTCAGGCGGATATTCATCATATAAAAGCGCAGTCAAAAACATGCTAAACCCTGCTGGATAATGTGCCGACTGACTGGATAAATATGCAAGCTGCTTTTTTGCTTCTGCCTTCAAATTATCATCCGCGACAGCCTGTGACAGACGCACAAGGCAGTATGCCATAACAGAATTTCCGCTGGGCATTGCTCCATCATAGCTTTCCTTTGGTCTTGTAATCAGCCGGCTGTTTTTTGTCCCATACAGATAATACCCTCCTTCATCGTCTGCAAACTGCTCTTCTGCTTCCTTACACAGCTCCAGTGCACGTTCCAGATCACAAGGCTGCCCACACATATCATACAGGCAGAGCAGCGCCGCCATCTCATAAGCATAATCGTCCAGAAACCCATTGACAGAATGCTTTCCCTTACGGCAGCTTACATATAATATATTCTTATCAGCAAGATTTTTATCTATAAATTCCTGTGCCCGACGCGCTGCATCCAGATACATTCTTTCTCCTGTGACCCGATACAAAATCGACAGCGCACAGATCATCAGCGCGTTCCATGAAGTAATGATTTTATCATCCAAATGAAGCTCTGCACGCTTTTTCCGGTAATCATATAAAATCTTTTTTTCTTCCTCAAAGGCATCATTTATCTCATTTCCATTTAAAATATTCGGTATATTCTTTCCTTCAAAATTGCCATCCTTTGTAATTCCAAAATGCTGACAAAACAGTCTGCCTTTTTCGTCTCCTAGCAATTTATAAATCTCTTCCTGTGTCCAGATATAGTATTCCCCCTCCCTGCCGCTGCTGTCCGCATCCTGTGCGGCATAAAATCCCCCGCTTTCATCTGTCATCTCCCGAAGTATATAGTCCGCTGTTTTCCTCGCAGTATCTAGAAAACTAATATTGCCAGATAATTTATAAGCTGCCGAGTATGCGATCATCAGCAGCGCATTATCATAAAGCATTTTCTCGAAATGAGGTGCCAGAAAATATTCATCTGTCGAATATCTGGAAAAGCCATATCCAATATGGTCAAAAATACCACCTCTGCGCATCTGCTCCAACGTCCTGCTTACCATCGGAAAAATTTTATTGTCCTGATTTAGGTATGCGTAAAGCATTAAAAATATCAGGTTATGAGCCGCCGGAAATTTTGGTGCTGTCCCGAAGCCCCCATTTTCAGCGTCAAAGCTTTGCTGAAACAGCTCCACAGCCTGTTCCGGCAGACTGCTGTCTATTCCGCTGTCTGCCAGAGGACTTTTCTGCTTCAGCGCTGCCAATAGATTGTCTGCTGATTCAGTCAGTGCCGTACGGTTATTCTTCCATCGATCAGCTATTGTAAGCAACAGCTGGCCAAATCCGATCATTCCATATTGGGACGACGGCGGAAAATACGTGCCTGCAAAAAACGGCTTCTGCTGCGGTGTCATGAAAATGCTCATCGGCCACCCACCGTTTCCAGTAAACGCCTGGCATACAGACATATAGACACTGTCAATGTCCGGCCTCTCTTCCCTGTCTACTTTTACCGCTATAAAAAACTGATTTAACAGATCAGCGATTTCTTTATTTTCAAAGCTCTCATGCGCCATTACATGACACCAGTGGCAGGTGCTGTACCCAATACTCAAAAAAATGGGTTTATCCTCCTGTGCCGCCTTTTCGAATGCTTCATCACACCATGGATACCAGTCTACAGGATTTTCCGAATGCTGTAACAGGTACGGACTGTTCTGTTCTTTTAAGCGATTGTACATCTGTATTCCTCCATTATTCTATTTATTAATATTTTGCAGATGTTCTGAGCATTTATGCATGACTCTCATTCATTCATTCATGATTCTCATTAATTTATGCATAACGTTTATTTGTTCGTGATTCTCATTAATTTATGCATGACTCTCATTTATGACTCTCATTCATTCAAACCTCTCATTAAATTTGACACTCATTAATTGGTTCATAACGCTCATTGATTAGTTCATGACGCTCATTGATTGATTCATGACACCTATTAATTTATTCATGACGCTTATTCATGCCCTATGATTACATTAAGTTCATGCAGAATCCAAAAAGATTAACTTTTTCTTCCTTTCTCAAATATTTATGTTACAATAGTTTCATGAAAGTACACGAACTAAGCTATTACTCACAATTTCAATGCACTATGGGCAATTGTCCCAACACCTGCTGCCATGGCTGGCAGATTGAACTCGATCAGGCAACTGTCCAAAAATATATGACAATGTCAAAGCTGGACGGCCTCCTGCTGCGCAGCCGCTTAAAAAGACGCAATGGTACAGTGATGTTCAAAAATTCCAACGGAAGCTGCCCATTTCTTACAAAAGAACTGCTTTGTAAGATTCAGCTTTCCCTTGGCGAAGATTATATGGCAGATGTATGCCGTATTTTTCCGCGCCATAGAATAAACTATGGATTATTTGCCGAAGAACTGCTTTTTCTTGCATGTCCCCAGGCCTGCAGATTATTTCTTAATCATCTGGATCATTTATACTTTCAGACAGCAGAGCGGGAAGTTAATTACGCAAAAACCGGAACAAATGAAGATACTGATTATCTTCAGGAATTACTAGGTATCCGTCATGCATTAACTGCCCGGATTATGGATTCCAACCTGCCGCTGCCGATGCTGTATACGGGACTGCTGTCTTATGCAAAAAAACTCCAACAGTTTTATATTACAAATTATAAGGCCAAGCGTAAGCCATGCAGTCTGCCGGATCCTGCTGACAGCTTAAGCAGCCCGGCTGCTCCGCTTATCATACCGCACGACACCACATATGCAATGCTGACCAGTGGATTTTATCACATATTTTTAAAATTTGTTTCACCGTTTCTATATGATTTATGCCAGATGTATTTTAAGCAATTTCGCCGGCTGATACCTACCAATGGAGATGCCATGCTTAAAGAGCTAAAGGACTTTCTTCACAGCAGTAATCCTAATGCAGATCGTATTCTGCGCGCATATTTGGTTTATTATCTGTTAGAAAATTTCTTTGCAACTTATGAAGATTACAGTTTCTATAAGAACATCTCAATAGGAATCATGCATACACATTTGTTAGAACTGTTTCTGGCACTGTATTATAAAAAAAACCTCAGCCTGACAGAGGATGAAATCATCCAGATTATTACTGTCTGCACGCGCAGAGGACAGCATAATGATACAATTGAAGCGGCTATGTATGAAAAACTGAAAAGTTTTTTGAATACATGAGCACTTTGCAATTTATGCAAAGTACTGGGCTAAACTATAATCTGCAATGTACTCATTGCAAACTAAATCATTGACAGCAGCCCTTCGAAATGCTATGCTGAATTCATAATATTTGTAACCGTTCCAGCTGGTCTGTTACACATCCTCCTCTTCAAAATCAATACGGCAGTGCAGAAATGCTCTGCTTCTGCTTGTATTTTGTAGTTTACGCAACAGCATGTATCAGGCCCCTTTGGACAGTTACAGCAGCAAATGACAGAATCAAAACAGGGAGGCTGAAGATGAGAAAGAAAAAACTACAAAACCCAAAAAAAGCAGAATCTGAAAAAAAACAGCACAAAGATCAGACACTGCAAAAACATATTGTATCGCAAGTCACGCGTCTATTTCTGATTTTAGCAATCATACTTATTGTCGTATCCGGAATATTTATGTCTATCAGCAATATGAACACACTGCATGATATGGCGGATGTAGCATTAAACTCGACTTCTTCGGCTGTTGAGCGGACACTGCATACACTGGAAGTAAACGCAATGAACGTAGCCGCTTTAGAAACAATCCGCGATCCTGAATCATCCAAAGAGGAAAAATTAGAAGCGATGGATGGTGTCCGTACACAGAATAATTATGATGAAGTAGGATTTGTGGAATTAGACGGACAGGGCTATTCCAATTACGGAGATTTTGACTTTAATGACCAGCTCCATTTTCAGGCAACCTCCAAAGGAAATGTCTTTGTAGGCGAACCGATTATAAACCGTCTAAACGGCGATATTATCATTATATCAGGCGCGCCTGTCTACCATGAAGACAAAATTATCGGTACGGTATATATCGTTGATTTAGTTACGTCCGTAAATGACAAAATCGCTGAAATTACATTTGGAAAAACGGGACATGCATATATCATAAATAAAGAAGGAACTGTCATCTTCCATGAAGATCAACAGAAAATAGCCGACGAGATGAATGTGATTACCCTGCAGGAAACCGACAGGAAATATGCCTCTCAGGCAAAAGCAACAAAAAAGATACTTTCCAGCACAGAAAATGGCACAACCACCTATCGGCAGAATGGCAAAAAAATGTTTGCAGCATACTGCCCGGTGACCGGCCACGAAGACTGGCGGCTGATTATGACTGCTCCATACAGCGAGTTTACATCAGCAGTTATTATCTCGGTACTCGTGAACAGCGTCCTTGGATTACTGCTTTTATATATAACAATCAGACTTATGAAGCGCCTGATTAAAGACATTATCTATCCGGTTGATTCGGTAACAAAACGTCTTGTAAAGCTTGCCAAAGGCGATCTGCAGACACCAGTTGAAGTCATTGATACGGGAGATGAGCTTGCCATTCTCTCCAAGAACCTGAATGATACCATACAAAGCCTGAACTTATATATTTCAGACATTACCAGAGTGCTTTCCCAGCTGTCCGACGGAAATTTGGATATACAGACAGAAGCAAGCTTTGCGGGAGATTTTGTCAGCTTACAGGAATCCATCAACACAATCATCGGTTCTCTTAATGAAACTATGAAACAGATGAACAGTGCTGCCGACCTTGTGGCAGACCACTCAGACGGCACCTCTTTGGGAGCCAAAAACCTGGCAGACCGGACGACCGACCAAGCCAGCGTATTAGAAGAGCTGACGGCAAGCATCACAAGTGTCTCCGACCAGGTAAAACTGACAGCTGATAATGCCGACAAGGCAAACCAGCGTTCCATAGAAGCAAAGGAAAATGTAGAGGTCTGCAACCGTCAGATGCAGTCTATGATCCAGGCGATGGCTGATATTAAAGCTGGTTCTTCAAAGATCGGAGACATCATTAAAAATATCGAAGACATTGCTGAGCAGACGAACCTGCTGTCCTTAAATGCTGCGATCGAAGCCGCACGTGCCGGTGAAGCCGGCAGAGGATTTTCTGTCGTAGCAGAAGAAGTACGCAGCCTTGCAGAAGAAAGTGCGAAAGCAGCTCAGAACACTGCAAAACTGATTATTAAATCTATTGAAACCGTAGAAAACGGGACAAGCATTGTCAATGAAACAGCTGAATCTCTTGCACAGGTCGTAAACAATACGAGCGAAATTACCAGCATTATTTCAGAAATTGCAGATGCTGCAAGAGAGCAGGCAACCGCAATCGAACAGATTAACATAGGATTTGAGCAGATGTCTGATGCAGTAACTACGAATTCTATGACTGCTCAGGAAAGCGCGTCATCCAGTGAGGAGCTCGCCGCACAGGCACAAAACTTAAAAGAGCTGATTGGGCGCTTTTCATTAAGGGATAACTAAATCTGTATGTGCATTCCGCGCACCACAAAAAAGATAGCAGGGATCACATACAAGATGGTCTTTCATCACGCTAAAATACAATCGCCTCTTAAAACCTCAAGGCTTTTAAATAAGCTTTCAGTTTTAAGAGGCGATACTCATTTCGTGATCTGCTTTTAACACAGCCCTTCTACTTCACTTTTTTCTGCACCCATTTTTGTACACTCTTATTAGAAGAATCCGTCAAATCTTTGCCTTTCACCACTTTCGCGTCCTTTGCCGCAGCTTTGATACCGCTTATGCTGCCTGAAATGCCGCTGCCTCCGCCGGTACAGAATGGTACAATCTCTTTTCCCTTCAAATTATAAGATTCCAAAAATGTACGAATAATCATAGGCTCTTTTCCATGCCAGATTGGATAACCAATAAAAATCAAGTCATATTTTTGAATGTTTTTTACTTTCCCCTTTATTTTAGGCCAAATGCTCTCATCTCTTTGCTCCCTATTTGCCCTGCAGTTATCATTACTATAGTCTAAATCCGCATCTGTATATGGTGTTTCCGCTTGTATTTGATACAGCTTGCCGCCTGCTGCCTTTTTGATTTTCTTTGCTGCGCTCTCAGTCGTGCCCGTAGTGAATGCAAAGTACCGGGCTGAGCTATTACTATTTTCATACACGGCACAGACAGCCTGCATAATTAAACAGCATTCCATTTATATAAACTCCTTTTTCCGGCACTGCGATGGCGAACACCCCTTCTGCTTCCGAAACAGCCGGCTGAAATACAGCGGATTATCATAGCCTACTATACGTGAAATCTCATTCACAGCGTAGTTCGTAGTTTCCAGCAGCATCTGGGCATTTGTGATGCGGATCGAAGTGACAAACTGCATCGGTGTAGTCCCCGTATATTTTTTGAAATTACGGATAAACCAGCTGACACTCATTCCCCTGCAGGCGGCGTATTCTTCAATACTAATGTTCCGATTGTAATTCTCATTAAAGTAAGCGGCTGCTTCCTCCATCTCACGATCCAGATACTCATTCTTAAACACATGCTCTTTCTTTAATTCCCGGCGAAAACTAATCAGCAGCTGACGCAGAAGCAATGTCATCATTTCTTCATAATCATCCTGACATCTTTGCAGCTCCAAAATAACCTTTTTAAATATACGCTCATATTCCAACGATGTTCCGACAGTCAATACCCGTTTATCATCAGAAAAACCATATTTTCTTAATATGTTCTTTACATCCCTTCCCGTAAAATGAATCCAGTAAACTTCTGTCTTATCGATTCCATAGTATTCATATTTTTGCAATTCTTTAGGGCGGAATAATACAATGTTTCCGGCAGTAACAACCGTCTCATTTTCGGGACTGTCAAAATGAAAATAAGCACGGCCGGAAGCTATATATATGATCTGAAAATCTACCCTGCCTCTTGGACGATAAGTCGGCAGCTTCGGATGCGAAGTTAAACGGTAGGTTCCGCAGCTCCCCACAACCAGCGGTCTGCTCTTATCTTTAAAATCGAGAAATGAATTGTTTTTATAGCCGGAATTAATGTACATTGCGAGCGCCTCCTTAAAATTATTTAATATGAAATGCAGTGCTGCAGCCGGTTTACTGCCAAAATATATGCATACAAAACAGCTTTTCTTAATTGTATCATTTTGTGCATATTCTGTCCATTTCTGTTTATAGACAGATCTTATTCAAGAATGTATGATATTACCATCAAATCAATTAAATGCAGGAAAATAACACCAACGGTACTGACAAGTATGAACTTAATAAAAGTACAAAAATATGTATATCAAAGGAGGACTGCCCTATGATTGTGCCACGTTACTATGAGGACTTGAATATGCTGCATGATAACACAATGCCAGCGAGATCCTATTACATCCCAGCATCAGAAAGGAAAAACAATCTGACGGAGAACCGTGAAGACTCAGACCGTTTTCAGCTGCTGAACGGCCAGTGGTATTTTAAGTATTTTAAAAGCATTTATGATGTGACAGATGCTTTTTATAAAATCGGTTACGATACTTCAGAATTTGACAAAATTCCCGTTCCAGGTGTATGGCAGATGTATGGATACGACTATCATCAGTACACCAACATTCGATATCCGTTTCCATTTGATCCACCATATGTGCCGCAGAATGTTCCGTGTGGAGCATATGTACATAATTTTTCTTATCAGGAGGATGAGAAAGCGCCATTAGCATTTTTGAACTTCGAAGGTGTAGACAGCTGCTTTTATGTATGGCTGAACGGCATTTATGTGGGATACAGCCAGGTGTCCCATGCCGTCAGTGAATTTGACATAACCTCCCTGCTGCAGGAGGGCGAAAATACGCTTGCGGTTTTAGTTCTCAAATGGTGTGACGGCTCTTATTTGGAAGATCAGGATAAGTTCCGCATGAGCGGAATATTCAGAGATGTGTATCTCTTGAAAAGGCCAAAAAAAGCTGTACGTGATTATTTCATTACAACAAAGGTTTTAAAAGACATTGCAATCATAAAAATGGACATCTGCTTCAGCGAACCAACGGATGCAGCCATAACAATCGAAGACAGGAACGGCGCTGTTACTGCTGCCGGAAAAATCTCACAGGACGGATCCATAGAATTTACCGTGTCTGATCCTATTCTCTGGAACACAGAAAATCCTTATTTATACACCGTGATACTTATGACAAAGGACGAAGTGATTGTAGATCATATTGGTTTTCGGACAATCGAGATCAAAGACAGAATCTTTTGTTTCAACGGAGAAAAGATCAAGCTGCGCGGAGTAAACCGCCATGATTTTAATCCTGAAACAGGTTTTGTAGTCAATACAGAACAAATCAAGAACGACCTTACCTTGATGAAGCAGCACAATTTCAACGCAGTCCGTTCCAGCCACTATCCGAACGCTCCGTATTTCTATCAGATGTGCGACCAGTACGGTTTTCTGGTAATCAATGAAGCTGACCTTGAGGCACATGGGCCGTTTATGCTGTACCGCAAGGAGGATACTGACCAGAACCGTTTCAGCCGCTGGAATGAAAAGCTCGCAGATGATCCGGCATGGGAGCAGGCTATCGTAGACCGTGTACAGCTTATGGTGCAGAGAGATAAAAACCGTACCTGCATCATCATGTGGTCAATGGGAAATGAAAGCGCCTACGGATGCAACTTTGAAAAAGCCTTAGGATGGACTAAAAATTTCGATCCAACAAGAATCACACAGTATGAGAGCGCGCGATACCGCAATTATAATGTCACTTATCACTATGAAAATCTCGATCTCTACAGCCGGATGTATCCCTCTCTGCAAGAGATCGAAGAATATCTGGCGAAAGATGGAAGCAAGCCGTTTCTGCTGGTAGAATACAGCCACAGCATGGGAAACGGGCCGGGAGATTTTGAAGATTACTTTCAGATGATTCATAAAGACGACCGGATGTGCGGAGGCTTTGTCTGGGAATGGTGCGACCATGCTATTGCGCACGGCATCGCTAAGAACGGAAAGGCCATATACCATTATGGAGGCGATCATGGAGAGATGATCCATGACGGCAGCTTCTGTATGGACGGACTGGTAGATCCAGACCGCACACCGCATACCGGACTGCTGGAATATAAAAATGTTTACCGCCCTGTGAGAGTAGTTTCCTATGATGAAGAAAGCGGAGAGCTAGTGCTTCATAACTATATGGATTTTGATAATTTAAAAGACTATACAGAGATTGCCTATGAAATGACTCAGGACGGATTGACCATAGAAAAAAGAAAGCTGCCAGATGTGTCCGCGGCACCCCACAGCGATGGAAAGCTGAAATTAAAACTGCAGATTCCCGCATCGGGAAGGATTTATTTAAAATTAACCTACCGCCTAAAAAAGACAATACCACTTCTCGAATGCGGACAAATCTTAGGCTTTGATGAGATCAGACTGACAAATGAAGACGGAAGAAACAGGCATGTAGTAAAACTGCTGGAAATGGAGCCTGCTCCTGCTGACATTAAGTCAACAGAGACAGATACACAGCTTGAACTGCAGGCAAAGGATTTCAGTTACAAACTGGATAAGCGCACCGGCCTGTTTACACAAATACAGTTTGCGGGAAGAGATTATCTGAATCATCCAATGGAATTAAACATATGGAGAGCGCCAACAGACAATGATATGTATATCAAGGAGGAATGGAAAAAAGCGCATTATGATAAAGCCTACACAAAAGCCTATCACATGGAAATACTTCAGGATAAACATGGCGTGCGGCTTGTAGAGCATCTGGCAGTTGTCGCGCCATCCGTCCAAAAGATCTTAGATGTAGTTATTACATGTAAAATTAATGGAAGCGGCAGGATCTCATCTACGATCTCGGTAACAAAAGACGAAGAATTCCCAGCGCTTCCTCGATTTGGAATACGTCTGTTTCTGGATAAGAAGCTGGAAAATATCAGCTATTACGGGATGGGGCCTAGGGAAAGCTATCGGGATAAGCATCAGGGCTCCAGCCACGGTTGGTATCGCTCCAAAGTCAGCCATATGCATGAGGACTATATCCGCCCGCAGGAAAACGGCAGCCATTTTGACTGCGATTATGTAGAAGCATCTGATACACAATATGGAATCACAGCTGTCTGCGAGCAGCCATTTTCCTTTAATGCATCCATATATACGCAGGAAGAACTGGAACGCGCAGCACACAGTTATGAACTTATGGAAGCTGACAGTACTGTGCTCTGCATAGACTACGCATTAAACGGTATCGGTTCTAACAGCTGCGGCCCAGAGGTTTTAGAGCAATATCGGTTTGATGATACAGCATTCCGTTTCCAGTTTGAACTGATTCCATTTGTTAAGTTGTGACGACATATCATGACGACAGATATCTATCATGGCAGCAAGCAGTTATCGTGACAACAAACAGCTATCACAACAACAGACACCTGCAAGATTTATCCAAGATAGATTCAGTACTTATCAAAGATAAATGAAAGACTTATTCAAGATAAGTTCAAGACAAATTTTAGATAAGTTCAAGATAAAAGGAGATTTTTATGGAAGAAAAAAGATACTTAAAATGGTATAACAAAATAGGATATGGTTCCGGAGATATAGCCGGAAATGTGGTATATGCATTTCTGTCATCCTTTGTCATGATTTACCTGACAGATACTATCGGTCTGGCATCAGGAATTGTGGGATCATTAATCGCCGTATCAAAGCTGTTTGATGGATTTACAGATATATTTTTTGGCTCTATGATCGACAAGACACACAGCAGGCTGGGAAAAGCAAGACCGTGGATGCTATACGGCTACATCGGCTGTGCCATAACGCTGGCAGCCTGTTTCGCAGTGCCGGTCAATTTGGGCAGGACGACACAGTATGCCTGGTTTTTCATAGCATACACCCTATTAAACAGCGTGTTCTATACAGCAAATAACATCGCATATTCAGCACTAACTTCTCTTGTTACAAAAAACAGCAAAGAGCGTGTGCAGATGGGTTCTTACCGCTTTATCTTTGCGTTTTCAACAAGCCTTCTGATTCAGACAATTACAGTAGGATTTGTAGATCTGTGCGGTGGTGATGCCGCGGCATGGAGGCTGACAGCAGTGATCTATGCGGGCATCGGCCTGATTGTAAATACAATCTCCGTTTTCTCCGTAAAAGAGCTTCCGGAGGAGGAATTAAACGATAGCGCAGCTTCTGGCAAAGAAGAAAAATATGGGCTGATTCAGGCATTTGGACTGCTTGTAAAGAACAAATTCTATCTGATGATCTGCTTAGCCTATATTCTGCAGCAGCTGTACAGCGCCATGATCGGCGCAGGTATTTACTACATGACATGGGTATTAAAAAATAAGAACCTTTTTGGCCAATTTGCATGGGCAGTAAATATTCCGCTTATCATAGCTCTGATCTTCACACCGGCACTGGTAGGCAGGTGGAAAAGCATGTACAAACTGAATTTAAGAGGATACATCATTGCCGTAATCGGCAGAGGACTGGTAGTTGTCGCCGGATACATGGGGAATGTTCCTTTGATGATGGCGTTTACAGCTCTTGCCGCACTAGGACAAGGGCCGTGGCAGGGCGACATGAATGCCGTGATCGCTTCCTGCTCCGAGTACACCTATCTGACACAGGGAAAGAGAGTTGACGGAACGATGTACTCCTGCACTTCGCTCGGAGTTAAAATCGGCGGCGGTATCGGAACAGCACTTGCCGGATGGCTTTTAGAGTTCAGCGGCTATGTCGGTACGAATGCAGTGCAGCCGGAGTCAGCCCTTAATATGATGCAGTTTATGTATCTGTGGCTTCCATTCATTTTTGATGTATTAATTATGCTTGTTCTTTCCAGAATGAATGTTGAAGGAGCCAATGATAAGATTAAAAAAGAAAAACGTGTTACAGCAGATCATGCTTGACAAAACTGAGAAAATTTAATATCTTCCGCTGCTTGGACAGTGCTAAAGAATACGGCCTGCCAAGCAGCTTTCTTCACTTATTGGCGGCTTTTTATCTTTGAGTTACCGTTCAGTCTTCGGCTTCACTGTAACAGAACCCGGCTCATTGAAATTTCGCCTTTAGCGGGGAACCGGATACTCTTAAATGATCAAAGTCCATATAGTTATGAAGCACTGGCTCCCCGCTTTCTTCATCATACTTATCATAATTCACACGTTCTTACGTACTTTGCAGTTAATGCAAAGTACTGGGCCAAACTGTACCATCTTTGATTCAATTCTTGCATTATAACATTGACAAATTTTAATAGTATATATATGCTGTTATGGAGAAGGCAGAAGATTTATAAAATTATAGATAAGTCGATAATACCTGATCGGAAAATGTAAAACAAATTAGTATTATTATGGAGAGGATCATAATCAAAAGATGAAAAAAAACAATATTCTGAAATGCAGCGATATGAAACTAAACAATGTAAAGTATATATTCGTTATTCTTGCAGCGGTATATATGGTTTTAGGCATAAAATCTTATGCGACTAGCGCTTCGGAATTGCCCGAAATGTATGCAAGCTATCTCCCGCCTGATTCGGACCAGTTCTTGACGGGATGGCTGAAAATAGACAATAGTTACTACTATTTCCTGCCTGATTCGGGCCAGATGGCTGTTGGATGGCAAATCATTGACAATGAATCTTATTTCTTTCTGCCTGATTCGGGCCGAATGTTGACTGAATGGCTGAAAATTGGCGATGATTACTACTACTTCCTGCCTGATTCGGGTCAGATGGCAACAGAGTGGCAGATTATCGACAAAAAATCCTACTATTTTCTGCCTGATTCGGGCCAGATGGCAGCCGGATGGCAAATCATTAACGGAAAATCTTATTTTTTCGAGACTGATTCGGGCCAGATGCTGACCGGACATCAGATCATTGATGGTAAATCCTATTTTTTCCTGCCTGATTCAGGCCAGATGGCGACTGGGTGTTTGGAGTTTGAAGATAATACCTACTATTTTTCGCTAAAGACAGGAGAAATGCTTACCGGATGGCAGGAGACAGAAATGGGACTGCGTTACTTTTCTAAAGATACCGGAAAGATGCTGACCGGATGGCAAAAAATAAAGAACAAAAAATATTATTTTTCAATGGACAACGGCGAACCAAGCACAGGCCTTAAAAAAATTGACGGAGAATATTATCTATTCCATTATAATGGACAGCTTGCTGAATCAAAAAAAACAAGCCTCGTTACGGATGGAAAGCAGATTTATTGTGCGGATAAAAATGGTAAAGCAGCCAGCGGCTGGCAGGTTGTCGATCAAAAGCTTTACTTTGCATCTAAGACCGGAAAAGTCAAAAAAAATACGACTTTTCGCGGAATTACATTTGACAGCAACGGAGCCGCAAAAAATAATGTAAATACCAGATTAAAAATAAAAGCTATGAAGATATTTTCATCTATCACAAAGGAAAATATGACAAAAAGCCAGAAGCTTGCTGAATGCTGGTCATATATGATCGGCGGCAGTTTCCGTTATTCATCAAAATATCCAGATCTGAATGCGGATGATTGGCAAAGAGAAACCGCTTATGATATGCTGTCGTCTCATACCGGAAATTGTTATAGTTTTGCTTGTGCGTTTGCTGCGCTAGCAGCAGAGGCCGGTTATCATCCATTTGTAGTGTGCGGCCGGGTGCATGGCTCCAGAGACAGGATGGCTGATGGATATACACGCCATGCATGGGTCAGGATCAATGATCGTTATTATGATCCAGAGGCACATTATGCCGGCTGGAGAAGAGGGATCTATGACAGCAGCACCTATCCTGTCTCACATACAGTGCAAAAAATTGTTGCATTTTAAGATATTCATTTATTTCATGTTTATAGTCTCAGAGGACTGCATTGATTACTGCTTCATGCACATAAGATAACACTAAATACAATGCAGTCCATCGGACTATTCACCCTTATGACACAGATTGATTCATTCGTCTAAGATGCTTTCGATAATCCTCACTTCTGTATTGCTCAGCTTATTCAGTTTTTCAGACAACAGAAGTTTCCTGTATATCACTTGATGCCATACAAGACAGATTTAAGCAATGCGCTGTAATAAAATCGCTGCATGATTAACCGGCAAAAAACGGACATCATCCTCCGGGGCGACATCTTGGAAGCCTCCCTGCATTACAGCATTAAAATAAGCCGGCTGAACGCCAGGCCCCACTGGTCCCTGAGGTCCCTGCTCCCCTTGCGGCCCAGGATCGCCTTTGGGACCGGCAGGTCCCCGGCAACAGCAATTACAACAAAATCTATGTTGAATATCATTCATTTTCATATTCCTTTCAGAACAGATTAGATTCTTTTTTCATTTTATGAATATAATTATCAGTCATGCCAAATTCATATGTTTAATGACTGCTAAATATACCAGAAGCTTTTACAGACAGGCATCAGGACCTTGCACCATGTAATTAAGCCGCAGCGAACCTTTTCTCTTGAATCAAAACATCTAATGCATAACTTTCAGATACACCAATATTTGAAATTTCCCCTGCCAATTTCCCCTTTGAATGACAAATCGGCGAGACTTTGCAGAGCAGAATATCCCGCAGAGAATAGACCTCCGTTCCTATGCGCGGCAGGACGCGGAACCCTAACCGCACAGAAAAACCGCCTTTAATTGGAAATGAGACATCTAAAAGAAGAAGTTGCTAAATCTAGAACCGTCAAGCGTTGTGTAGAGTATGAATGAAAAAATAGTATTTAATCAAGGTTCTTTTTTTCATGGAACAAATGCAGACTTAAAAGCAGGAGATTTAATAATTACAGGAATGCAAAAAAAACTATAATGATGATAGAAATTCCCAATATGTTTATTTTGCAGGAACTTTGGACGCGGCAATTTGGGGAGCAGAACCAACAGAGAGTGAAGGCACAGAAAGAATCTATGTTGTCGAACCAACAGGAGATTACGAAGATGACCCAAATCTTACAGACAAAAAATTCCCCGGAAATCCCACAAAATCATATAGGTCAAAACAACCATTAAGGCAAGTCAGAAAACAACGTGGAACAGCAGACCAAAGAACACCGACCGCACATTGTAAAAACCCCAGGCAAAACGACCTGCCTTGTGACGTGCCGCTTTAGCGAAACGAGAAAAAAACTTAACTTGACATATAGGACTGCTCTGATCATATTAAATTCATCAGATGTTACTATTCGGCATATATGTCAAAATTCCAAAATTCAAGGGAGGCCCGCAGAGCAATCTTCGAATGTATAGAGGGCTGGTATAACCGAAAAAGAATACACAGTGCGATTGGTTACATAGCCCCCTAGCAAAAGGAGGATGAAGAACCAGGGAAAGCAGCATTGTCTTTTGACTTTTTTTGTCCAAAGTATTGACATAAGTCCACTTTACTGTGTACGAAGTCTTGAAAATGTGTTATACTTTTCTTGTATGTTGGAAAAGATATTCCCAAAATTTGCTAAAAGGAAGTGAACATATGCCAACTAATGAAGCCAAAAGGAAATATGATATTCAATATGCAAAGGAAAAACTAAAGCGTATTCCTCTGGATGTCAAAAAAGAAAAATATGAGGAAATCAAAGCAGCTGCAGATAACGCAGGCGAACCAGTAAACGGCTACATCAAAAAGGCTATTGATGAACGTATGGAACGCGACAGCAAGGCTCTGTCATCCACTGCTGCCCCATCAGAGACTAAACAGCAGACTATCCCAGATCAGCTAGCAACATCCACTGTTGCATCCATGAATATCCCCCCGAAACCACGAAAGCCCTTTAACAAAGAAGTTGCTGAACCGATCAACACTGACAAACTGCTCAATGATTTCCGGTACTAGAGCGTGTTTGAAAAATGCTTTCTGTGAGATGCACCCACAGGGCATGATATGCTTCACACTTTGTACCCACAGGGCATGATATGGAGAATTTATCCCAAATTTATGAGGCATAGCGGGCTATGTTGATTAAATTTGGGATGAATTATCCGCAAAGTGGGGAGTGCAGCTCGCGGGAATGATTTTTCAAACACGCTCTAGTACAGCATTGCATATGACAATGACGTACACACCAGACTTTTAAATAAAGCACGGCAGCAGTCCGCTGAATAATCTCGACCATAAAACCTGAATAATTCAAGAAAGGAAGTGTTATTATGCCAGCATTAGCACAGGATAATTTCTATACCATTGATGATATTTATGCCTTGCCGGATGGAGAACGTGCGGAATTGATTGACGGCCAGATATACTACATGGCGCCACCAACCAGAAAGCACCAGGACATTGTAGGTGAACTTTTTGGAACCATCCGGGAATACATTAAATCAAAAAATAGTTCATGCAGATGCTACGTTGCACCATTTGCTGTATTTCTAACTAAAAACGACACAAACTATGTAGAGCCAGATATCAGCGTCATATGTGATACCAGCAAGCTAAATGACAAAGGCTGTGTCGGTGCGCCGGACTGGATAATTGAAATCGCATCACCAAGTAACCGTCCGATGGATTATTACACAAAGCTTTTTAAATACCGGACTGCAGGTGTTCGGGAATACTGGATTGTGGATCACGAAAGGAACCTGGTCATCGTCTATGATTTCCAGAATAACAGTGCCACAAATTTCACTTTTTCTGATGACATTCCTGTCAACATATATCCTGGGTTCTGTATCAACCTTTCAGCCTTGAATATATAAAAGCTGTAATATTTTTATTCAATCAATACCGCATTGAAAGGAAGTGTTACCATGAGTTACAAAGAACTTGCCCACAGCCTTATTGAGATGGTCAAGTTTTTCTGTAACACTTACAAGGAAAAGTTTTGACATAATCATGCCCGCATTCATCAAATGGTGTCATATATCCATTTGATGAATGCGGGCGGATATGATTGTAATACACATATATATAATCCATAGCTGCATTATTTAATTCTTCGACTGTTGAAAAACGCTGTCTGCTGATGAATTCCGCTTTGAACGTCCCATAAAACTTTCCATTGGGGAGTTGTCATAGGGGCATCCCGCTTTACTCATGCTCTGCTGAATCCCTTCTTCTTTACAGTAATCTGTAAATGCCCGCGGGGCATACTGTGAACCCTGATCACTGTGCAGCATCAGGTTTTTTGGATGATGATTTCTT
>CANDMV010000012.1 GCA_947385875.1 uncultured Eubacterium sp.
GAATGATCCGCAAAGTGGGGAGTGCAGATCGCGGGAATGATTTTTCAAACACGCTATAGCAACCACAGTGCTTTTATTATATGGCTTGCGGATAATATTATTAGTTCAATTATCGTCGTGTCAGTACACTACAGCCAGAAGAGCCCGCCCATGAAACTACTTTAACAAGGGCAGGCTCTTTCGTGTATTCATATCCATTTAATCATTCATCATTCGATTTATTTTAACTGCTGCATTCTATACACATTTACGAATTTGCCCTATGCCAGACAATATGATGCCTTGTATGCGTATGAACAGCAAAGACAGTCCCCTCCTGTTCCAGTCTCCGTGTAAGCACCCTCATAATACAGATAAAAGCCGGAATCAAAAACAGATCCGCACAAACCCATGCCACCGGACTTGCAAAGCATACACCCATATATCCAATCTTTGGTACAAGGAATGCCCCAACCAATGCTCTTGCCGCCATCTCACAGACACCTGCGATGACCGCCAGCTTACTGTATCCAAGCCCCTGTATCGTAAACCTCAGGATATTGACCAGTGCCAGAGTCATAAAACATGAACTGTTCACCGTCAGCAGCAGCTTCACATTATTCAGAATGTTGGCTTCACCTGCATCCAAAAACAACAGCGCGATCTGCGAACTAAATAAAAATAATACGATAAACGCAAGCACTGAATAAATCAGCCCTACCAGACAGCAGGACAGCACTCCTTTTGTAACACGTTTTAATTCCCCTGCACCGATATTCTGTCCTGCGTAAGTAGACATCGTAGAACCCATCGCATCATACGGGCAGCAGAAAAACATACCTACTTTATTTGCCGCTGTAACTGAAGCAACCGCCATAGAACCAAGCATATTCACAGAAGTCTGCAGAATTACACTGCCGATTGCCGTAACAGAATACTGCAGTCCCATTGGAATCCCCATATTGCACAGATTCCCTATACAGTATTTATCAATCTGCCACTCATCCTTTGACATTTTCAGCACTTCATACTTTTTCTTCATATAAATCAAACACAGCACACCAGAAATCCCCTGTGAAATTACCGTCGCCCACGCTGCTCCTGCCACTCCCATGTCAAATACCAGAATCATTACCAGATCCAATCCAATATTTAATAATGATGAAATGATTAAAAATACCAGCGGACTTTTGCTGTCGCCGAGAGAACGGATAATTCCAGACAGCAGATTGTACAAATATATTACCGGAATCCCCAGAAAGATTACAAAAATATAATCGTACGCTCCCTGAATAATATCAGAAGGAGTATTCATCCACTGCAGAATATTCCTGCATAAAATACATACAACAACCGTCATAACCAACGCAAACACTGCAGACAGCCAGACGCTGTTTGCCACATACTTTCTAAGATAATGATAATCCTTTGCGCCAAACCTCTGTGCTACCGGTATCGCAAATCCGCTGCAGACACCCATGCAGAACCCGATCACCATAAAGTTAATCGAGCCAGTAGAACCTACAGAAGCCAGTGCATTCACTCCAAGAAACTTTCCCACAATAATTGTATCCATCATGCTGTAAAACTGCTGAAACAGCATACCTAGCATCAATGGCAAAAAAAACGATACAATCAGCTTCATCGGAGAACCTTGTGTCATATCCTTACTTACACTTTTCGCCATATTTACCTCCAATCTTAGATAGGCAGCGCGGCTGCAATAAAGATCAGCCTGACAACACCAGCCTATGAACCAAAATATTACTTTATCGCTACCTATTCCATTATGGTAATATCACGCCAAAAGTCAAGATTTTATTTTCCAGATCATGTAGAATAAATTGGATATTTAACTAGAGATTTTGTATATTTTTACAAGCATATGCTGCGCATATAGGTTTACTTCAAAATATGTTGAAATAAGCAGATGCCTATTTTATAATATATAAAATCTTTAGTTGTATGTTAGCAACCGGCTATATGCTTACCAGTTTCCATTTTTGATAGTCTATCCGCCATATCGCCTAAAAATTTTACATTTGTTGAAAGGATTCCTGCATGAATATTTTACTTACAGCGATAAACGCAAAATATATACATTCCAACCCTGCTGTCTATTCTTTAAAATCATGTGCCGGAGAATATGCCGAGCATGTAGATATTATTGAGTTTACGATCAATCAGCCGCCTTTTTTCATTTTACAAGAAATCTATAAAAGACATCCCGACGTTCTCGCTTTTTCCTGTTATATCTGGAACCGAAGCATGATTGAACAGATCATCCATGACCTCCACAAACTACTCCCAGATACAGATTTCTGGGCGGGCGGGCCGGAAGTATCCTATGATGCAGCCGACACAATCAAACAATGGCATCTGCGCGGAGTCATGAGCGGGCCGGGAGAAGGCTCCTTCTATGATCTAGTATCTGCCTATCTCAATGGAACCGCAGACAGTCTGCCTTCTATTCTTAACGCATCGAATACGAAACGGCGGCGTTTAGATGAAATACCTTTCTGGTATAAAAATCAGCCAGACTTTGAACACCGTATTATTTATTATGAAAGCAGCCGCGGCTGTCCATTCTCATGCAGCTATTGTCTTTCTTCTATTGATAAGGAGATGGATTTTCGTCAGACAAAACGTGTATGCCAGGAACTGGATTTCTTTTTAACTCAAAATACAGCACAGGTAAAATTTGTAGACCGCACATTCAACTGTAAAAAATCCCACGCTCTGCCGATCCTGCAGTATATATTAGAGCATGACAATGAAATTACTAACTTTCACTTTGAAATCGCGGCAGATCTTTTAGATGAAGATTATTTTGCTTTATTAAAGCAGATGCGCCCCGGCGCAGTTCAATTAGAAATCGGCGTACAATCTACACACCCAGAGACGATTGCCGAGATTCACCGACGCATGGACTTTGCCAGAGTAACCTCTGCTGTGAAGCTCCTGCACTCTTTTCATAATATTCACATTCATTTAGACCTGATTGCCGGCCTTCCTTTTGAAGATCTGACAACATTTCAGTGTTCTTTTAATGATGTGTATGATCTCTGCCCGCAGCAGCTGCAGCTAGGTTTTCTCAAGGTTCTAAAAGGCTCTCGCATGGAACAGTGTGCGCCTGAATATGACCTTGTATACACTAGCCAGCCGCCATATGAAGTCCTTTCGACAAAATGGCTGTCTTTTGACGAGATCTGCCTGCTGAAGCAAATCGAAGAACTCGTAGAGATTTATTATAACAGCGGCCAGTTTTCTCATACACTGGAATTTTTACGTCCTTATTTTCTCACGCCTTTTGCCATGTATGAGTCTCTGGCATACTGGTACGAAACGCATGATCTATTCGGCATCCAGTCCTCTCGGCTTCGCAAATATGAGATTTTGTATGAATTTGCCGTATCGCACATAAGAACATGCTCCAATGCTGACGAGCAGGCTGCTGCGCTTAAAGAATATCTTGTGTATGATCTCTATCTGCGTGAGCATATGAAAAACCGACCATCTTTCTGCTTTTCTTTGGAGCAGTGGAAAAGTAAGATTCATGATCTTCTGCATCAGGAGGCGGAAACTCATTCAATATTTCCGTTTTTGTCTGCATATAGCTATAGAGAACTGACAAAAGCTCTTCATGCCGAAATATTTCGATTTATTTTCGACAAGCCTGTGATTATGCTGTTTTGTTATCACAGACGTGATCCGCTTACAAATAATTGTATGACCTTTATTACTGAATTATAAGCTTCCGAGGAGTAGTCAGCCTGTGACCTGCTCCACTTCCAGTATGTGCTTGAGATTAAAATAATGCACTGCGACTCATTCAGGACGAAAAGAAATCATCGGCTGTGCTGTAATTCTATTTTTCCTGAATGGGAAACTGTACTTCTATCGAAAAAACGTCATTCTCAAGCACAGCCACAGCTTCTCCATGCATCTGTTCTGTCAATTCTTTCACAATCGAAAGTCCCAGTCCAGTAGCCTTACGGCTCCTGGATCTGTCAGTTGTGTAAAACCTGTCAAAAATGCACTCAAGATCTTCTACCGAAATGCTCTCTGTTTTATTTGACACACGTATGACAGCGTACTGACCTTTTTGTCTTAAAGACAGAGCATAATCTCCTATACCATGAAACAGAGCATTTTTGATTATATTTTCAAGTATCCGCACAAAAGCCTGACGATCAGCGCATAACCAACATGGTTCTGGACAAAGATCAATCTTCGGTTCACAGCTTTTTTCCACAAAATCCTCATAAAACATCGAAATTGTCTCTGCAAATACGTTTCCGGCATTGAATGTTTCCATATGAAGCGACAGTTCTCCTGCTTCAATGCGTGCATACAAAAACAGCTGGTCCAAAAGTCCTGTTAAATCGTTTAACCGCCTCTCTACAATTTTTAAGTATTCTTCCTTCTTCATTTCTTCCGCTTGTCCGCGAAGCATCTGTATATACCCTTTTGCAGAAGTCAGCGGGGTCCGAATATCATGAGAAATGCTCGTAATGCTCTCCCGATAAGTACGATTTTCACGAATCAGCTGCTCCAGCCTGCATCTATTTTTTTCCATTAAGCTGTTTACCGCAGCGATCATCTCTTCTGTCCTGCCAATATTCGTTACGGATGTAAGCAGAATACGGCTTTCTGACTGCTCCAGCATACGAAGCTCATTCAGCATATGATGAATTTGCCTTCGATAACGTAAGAGCCGGACGAACAATATGCCTGTTCCGATCAGCAGTATGACAATCATTACGACCAAATATGCTTCCATATATTTCTCCAGTAACTATTTCTGAATTTATTATAGTCAATCCGCCAAGCATCCGCAACAAAAGCTTTACATCAGCTTAGCCAAAGGCGAACT
This sequence comes from uncultured Eubacterium sp., assembly GCA_947385875.1. Classification (GTDB taxonomy): domain Bacteria; phylum Bacillota; class Clostridia; order Lachnospirales; family Lachnospiraceae; genus Eubacterium_J. Next base: position 4,856 of record CANDMV010000012.1, read on the forward strand.
TCTCATGGACCGAATGCCGTTACTTTTCGCAGCACAGCCGCTTTCTGGCTTTTTATTTAATATCCGTCCTGCAAAAATGCCATATTCCAAGCCCTGCCGCCACAAGAAACCATACTGCTGCCACAATCACTGTCTCTATAATGTATTCAGTAGTAAAATCACTGACCGGACAGCTGCCGCTGCGTGATACTAGCCAGAACTGTGATGGAGTAAAACCATACTTTTCACATATCAGATCTGCGCTGGTCAGAATCGGCTCTGGCAGTACTGCTACACCGATTCCAACAGAAATCCCGGCTGCCATGCTGCGAGTAATCTCACTGGTCAGCACATACACTGCTACCAGCGCTGCCGCCATTAAGATCTGAAGCCCACAGTATACAAACAGATACTGCCAGAAATTACCTTCAAACGCGCTTTTTCCAATGAATAACACTCCTCCTGCCAGTACCGCGATTATGCCGATCAAAGTGACAGCCACACTTGACGCTATTGCCATAAATAATCTGGCTAAATATATCACCGGCCTCGGACTCCCTTTCCCGACAATATTTTTAACCATACCACAGCTGTATGCTCCTATCACAATCACACTTACATAAACTGCCATGACACAGGCTGCAAGACCGCCGGAAAATTCCTGCCGCATCACATCAAATATACCAATCTCATCCCAAATAGAGCCGGCTTCTCCAAGCATCTGCCCATCTTCTTTTGAGACAACCACTCCCGCCGTGCCATTTTCAGCCTCTCCTCTTTGAATACGGTCCGCCTGCAGCAGCATAAAGTATACTACAAACACAAACGAAACCATTACGGCTGCACATATATAAAAGCTTTTGCTCTTTCTCAGCCTATATCCTTCTGCACTTAATAAACGCAACATCATCTATTTCCTCCTAATTCCCGCCATTGCCAGTTCCAAGCAGCTGCATAAAATAGCCTTCCAGATCCTGCCCTGCCAGATAGCTTTCCCGCAGGATGACGCCATTTTGTATCAGTACACGATTAATCTGCGCTGTATCATCTAAACGCTCAAATACACGCAGCATTCCCGGATTTGGCACATCATAATTGTGAATACCAAGCTGCTCCTCCAAGACGCCTGCCGCCTGCTGCTCATTGTCAGCTGCCAGTTTCAGACATCTGCGGCAGCGTATCTCCAGCTCATCTGCCCCAAATTCTTCAATCAGCCTGCCATCCCGGATAATTCCATAATGTGTGGCTATTTTTGATAACTCTCCGAGAATATGGCTGGAAATTAGGATCGTTATTTGTTTTTCCCGGTTTAACTTTACCATCAGGTCACGCATTTCTTTAATACCGGACGGATCCAGCCCATTGATCGGTTCATCTAAAATCAGGAAATCAGGATTTCTAAGAAGGGAAATTGCGATGCCAAGCCTCTGCTTCATTCCCATTGAAAAATTTTTTACTTTTTTCTTTCCGGCATCTGACAGCCCCGTCAGAGACAGCATTTCGGCAACCCTGTTTTTTTCTGTAATTCCAAGGCTGCGGCGCACAATCTCCAAATTATCCCCTGCGGTCATGCCTGGGCAGATGCCCGGATTTTCAATCAGCGTGCCAATACGCATCCGCTGCTTCTCTAACTCTGACGAGCCAAAGAGCGTCATAGAGCCGGACGCAGGAGATGCCAGTCCTGCCGCCATACGCATAAATGTCGTCTTGCCGGCCCCATTTTTTCCGATAAATCCATAAATACTGCCTTTTTCCACATGCATACTTACTTCATCTACGACTCTTGTCCTGCCATATATCTTAGTAAGTGATTTCGTCTGTAATACATAATCCATAAGTCTTTTCCTTTCCTGCTCCGCTAAACATCCTTCACTATTTAAATACTCGCGAGCGCTATGATTTACCATGGTTATTGCCCGTATATGCCCGTGAAGCTGAAAAATTTTCCGTAGTATATTTCCGTATATGCCCGCGAGACCCGTGAATCTGGAAAACCTTTTGCTCACCAGTATAACGAATAATAAGTTTCTGCCTCATGAGCACACCCAAAAACGTTGATAAATCAAGCTTTGTTGGAAATGAATCTATCAGCTGCTTAATTTACGCTCTAGTACAAAAACATGTGTAACGGAAACATTATTGTTATGCTTACAGTATATAAGACGAATTTTTAGAAAGTTTAGGAAAAGTATAAAGAAATATTAAAGTTTTAGCTGCAGTTCAGTCTTGGTCTTCACTGTAACAGACCCTAGTACACCGTAAAATAAATAACTGACACCTAAACTTGTCTATTTTTCCGATAGCACATGTCAAAAATCCTCAATGTACCCCGGTACACCTCCGGTTTTTGACATGTACTCTCGAAAAAATATCCTGCGTTTATGTATCAGTTATTTATTTTACGGTGTACTAGAGCGTGTTTGACAAGTCATTCCCGCGATCTGTATTCCCCACTTCACGGAAAATTTATCCCAAATTTAAGAGGCGCTGCCCGCTACAACTCAAATAAATTCTCCATATCATGCCCTGTGGGTACAAAGAGTAAAGCATATCATGCCCTATGGGTACAAAGAGTGAAGCATATCATACAATGTGGATACATCTCACGGAAAGCATTTTTCATACATGATCCAGCTCATTGGACGGAACTGCAGCTTTTATGATTAAGATAACCATGACTTCATTTTAAAACCAATTCCCCAGACAGTCTGAATATAACTCTCATCTGGATGCAGCTTTGCCAGTTTCTGCCGGATATTGCTGATATGCACATTTACCGCATTGTCCTCCCCAATAAATTCTTCATTCCATACTGATTCATAAATATTACTCTTAGCAAAAACCTTTCCAGGATTTCCCATAAGCAATTCAAGGATTAAAAATTCATGCCGGGTAAGCAGCAGCTCTTTTTCTCCGACATATACAGAAAAGTCTTCCGGATACATCGTAATGTCTTTATAACGCAGCACATGTTCAGTAATTTCCCCATGCCGTCCATCCAACTGACTCTCATATGCCAAATTCTCCTCATTCAACTGTTTCCCGCTATAGATCCGGCTGTGTTTATTACATTCCCAGGCTGATTCCAAGCCATCTTCCTGCTTTTTGCTGCGGCGCAGTACTGCTTCCAGCCGAGCCAGCAGCTCTCTCGTATCAAAGGGCTTCGTCACATAATCGTCCGCTCCTGCTCGCAGCAGAGAAATCCGAGTATCAATATCTTCTTTTGCAGATGCTACAATTACTGCCGTCCTGCTGCTGATAGATTTTATCTGAGCCAATACTGACTCGCCATCCATACCCGGCAGCATCAGATCAAGGACAACAGCAGCCGGTATTTCCTGCTTAATATGCAGCAGCGCTTCCGTACCCGAAAATGACTGTATCGTCCGATAGCCATTGAGTGATAAGAGTTCATTCAGCATGTTATTTATGTCGTTATCATCTTCTACGATTAAAATATATTCCTGCATTGTATCTTCCTTTTTCTTAACAATCATCTATTATAAATAGAATACACCAGAACATTTGTTCTGTCAACACATTTGTTCTGTCAACACATTTTTATTTTCCATCCCATGAACAGGTCTGTAAACGTAACAGTTCAGATAAATTGTTACATCATTCTGGAAAAGTCACCAGAAGACAGGCCGGCGCCCCTCAACCAACGCTCGGGTATCCATAATGTAACACGGTATCTGAACTGCTACCTATAAATAGCCGCCTCTATCCTGCGAGCTTTACAATTTCCTCCTGAAGAGATTCAAAAAATAATCCCGCATGATAGCCATCGCATACGGCATGAGAAATTGTTATATTCACAGGCAGATCTGTATTTATTCCACTTTTCTCATATTTTCCTATCAAGATAATAGGACAAAACGACGGCTCTCCATTTACAGCCCTGCTGCTATAGCCGGTAAACGAAAACCACGGCACACAGGATATGCAATAAAAATTCGGAGGCTGATTCTCCTTCACCTTTATCCCTTTTTGATCTTGAAACATCCGCATATCCCCTGTTATATTATGATAAAATTCATGGAAATCCTCACAGTAATCTGTCCAGCAGTCCGAAAATGTCTTATCATCCTTATGAAAAATCGCATAATTTGGAATAATTTTATCCCATACGCAAAGTCTGCCTCGTTCATCTCTGAACATTTTAAAGTTTTCAATCCGATTTAATACCTTTGTCACTAAATAAATCATCACAGGATAAAATTTATACCCCCGTGCATGGCAAAAATCCAGCAATAGTGTGACATCTATGGGAACTGTCAGATTAAATTCTATTTTTAATTTTTCTGTGTAGTATCGATAATGTTCTTTCCGAGACCATTTTTCGAGATCAATCTCTTTATACCTAACCATTGTCTCCCTCCTTTACATATTAAAACCAGATATAAACCATAGCCGAACTTTCAATAAACCGAATTCCGTTACAATGAATCCGAAGGCAAAACTGCAGCGATTGTTATAAAATTATACTATATTTTGAAAGATTTTTATCATAAAATATGATAATATATATATGTTCAAACCTAAAAAATAGGCGGTGCAAAATGAATAAGCAATGGAGGTTTAAAAAATGACAGATATGAAAGCCAGACTGCACACTGGGGAGCTATATTATCCAAATGATGAGAAAATTGCTAAGGAACAGGTCGTTTATCAGGATTTATTATGCGAATACAACCTGACAAAGCCTTCGGAAGGAAGGAAACGAACTGAACTGCTGAAAAAAATGCTTGGCAGCTGCGGTGAAGGAGTCTATATTGAAGCTCCTTTTTATTCCAATTTCGGCGGCCATCACTGCCATTTCGGCAAGCTTGTATATGCAAACTATAATTTGACATGTGTAGATGATACACATATTTATATCGGAGATTATACCATGCTAGGGCCGAATGTAACGATTGCAACAGCAGGTCATCCCATTCTGCCATCGCTTCGGCAAAAGGGACTCCAGTACAATATGCCTGTCCATATCGGCAAAAACTGCTGGATCGGCGCAGGAGCTATCATCATGCCAGGAATAACGATCGGCGATAATGTGGTAGTCGGCGCAGGAAGCATCGTAACCAAAGATCTCCCATCAAATGTCGTAGCCGTCGGAAATCCATGCCGTATTCTGCGTGAAGTAGGCGAGCATGACCGAGAATATTATTTCAAGAATCGAAAAATCAACATGGATGAATGGAAAGATTAACCGCATCCATCAAATCAACTGATAAGGAAGAATATTTATGCATTCAGAGCAAAAACATCCTAAATCAAACTGGGAAGTATATTTTGGAACCTTCTGGAGTCATTCCGGCAGCGATCATGCCGGAACAGAACGCTCCGTTGGCAGATATTTTTACTGGGACAGGGAAGAATGGATCATTCCTTCCATATATTCCTGCTCCGACGGGCTGGTCATAGATTTTATCAAAAAGATTTCAATAGACAGCATCCGTCACTTTACTGACAAATGGCATCTAAATTCCGGCAGCAGTGATGAAGATTTCAGCGACGAACAGCTTGTTTCCATTCAGCTGGATAACCCTCTGGTCATCGAAATTCGGCCTGAAATAATATTAAACGGCAAAACGCAGCCTTGTTCCAACAGCTGCAGCATCTGTTGGAATCCTCTTCTGTCGGAAAACAAAGGTGATAAAATACATGCAGTCATAGAACATTATCATCTTGATCCTTCCTTTGGCTGGGCTGTCTGCCGAAGCAGCTTCCCTTGGAGAAACGGTGAACACCAGATCTGCTCACTGTCTGTCCAAATCCAGCCGGAGCCCCAAGAAATTCCCGGCCCACATTTCCATGTAAATGCATCCGGCAGCCAGTTTTCATTTATCTATTCTCCAACCGGCACCAGACATACACTGACGGTACAAGAATATACTGCGGAACAAATTCCCAAAGAATTGTCCAATGACACAAACAGAGAATCCCCATCCTATGTTACGATTATGGGTTATACCATCCACCCTGCCCTGCCTCCGCACTGTCTCACACTGTCTGATTGTGCAGGCAGCGATAAACCACGCATCATCCATGTAAAGACGCCCAAAAATCCTGAATCCTGCACAGAATCAGACATCATCGGCGGTGCAGACGGCCCAACCGCCATTTTTTTATCAAAGCCTGACGCTTCTAAACATATACTTTACGCAGCATCCTCAGCACACTTTCAGCCAGTCATGGATGTAGAATGGCGGATGACTTTTCATGAACAGCTGAAATCAGACATCTGCGTTGACCTAATCTAAGGACCTGTTAAGATAAATCCTGCGCACTATTCACAAGTTATTTCTGAACAGTTCCTAAGGCAGTCAAATTACTTCCCATAATCTGCTCTATTATAAAAAAGATATAATTTGAAAGCCAATTTTACTCAGCTCCCTTTGTTTTCAAATTATATCTCTTTTCTATTAATATCCTATTTTTCTTCATTAGATTCTATCAAGCACGTACGAAACGCCTGACGAAGCAGCTCGTATGCCTTTTCCGCGCCAGTATCCGGAACCGCATAATAATCCTTTTCATAATAGATCATATTTACTTTTGACATTTTCGCAAACTGGATGATATGAATGGTCTTATCCTTTTTGGTCTTGATCTTCTCCAGCTCTTCATCTGTCATGACGACATATTTGTCTTTCTCATATTCATAGCCTTTTATAATATCCTTTGCAGTCACTTCTTTTCCGCAACGGCTGCAGTATTTCTTCACCAATCCCATTGAAATACTTCCTTTATGCGCTACCGCCATACCTTCACCTCCAATTATTTATTATTATTTACAGACAGACTATTTCTATACCTTACTTTAAAAGTCCCATCGTGCAGCCATTTAGGTCTAGATAACCCATAGGGCACGATGTCCAAAATGCAGTCCGAATTCATTCCACCATCTCCGAATACGGCCAGTCCAGAATTCCTCCAAATTCAAATACATTCTTATATCCCAGATCAGCGAGCTTTTGCGCCGCCTGCCTGCTCCTGTTCCCGCTCCGGCAGTACACCAGAATCTGCTGCTCATAATCCGGCAATATTTCCGGCTCATTTACAATATCTTCATTCGGCAGGCATACAGCATTTTTGATATGACCTGAATCATATTCCTCCTGCGTCCGAACATCCAGAATCATAATGTTCCTTTCCGTATCCATCTTCTCTTTCGCTTCCTGTGGGGTAATCTGCTTATAAGACATCTTCACATCCTCCTGCGTCTGACCCTTATGAGCCGCTGTCATCTGTAAAACGGCATCCACAGTCCGCTCCTGCTGTTCTTTTCGGCTAGTCCAAGCAGCATGATCCCCTTTCTGCTCTCCATAGTTCCCAAACTGCGCATGATTCCCGCCTTCAATGCAGATTTCCGTATAATCATTCGGCATCAGCTTCTTTCCCTCTGTGATCTTATCCATATTCAAAATCCCGTCTTCACTGCCATAGATAGACAAGACAGAAAATGTATCAGATTTCAGGCTTTCCGTCGGATACGATGCGAAAAACACCATACCGGACAGACTCTCCAAATGTCCGGAAGCAAATGATGCTGCCATCGCTCCTCCCAATGAATGCCCGGACAGATACCAGTTATCATACTCATAAGAATCTATAATCTTTTCAGCTTTATTTTTCCCCAAAAATGCTAAATTACACGGCATTTTAATCAGAAAGCAGTCAATCCCCTGTTCAGAGAGCTGACCAAACAGCGGTACATAAGCCGTATATTCCACTTTCGCACCCGGATAAAAAATCATCGCCGTATCTTCTCCCGGCCCGTCCAGAAACAAGCCGTCAGGTATTTCTATTATAGATACAGAATCAGAAGCTGTTTCCTGCAGATATTTCTGTACGCTTTCATCCGAATGATAATAGTCATTTACATACCAGACACAAAATATCACTGTAAAAAATAAGGATGCAGCTAGGATCATCATTCTTTTCTTCCACTTCATATTCTCCACCTATCCTTTCGATTTATGGTACTACTTCAGCCAATCCAGTTCCTCTGCATATAGAAATTTTCACCTTCCATTACTGTCCGAATGAAGTACCAACAGCACAATTTCCGGACGGTTATTAAATCTAAATGGTATAATACTATTTCCTATCCCGCGGCTTACTACCATACTCGTACCGCCATCCACATACAGCCCGGAATCATACTTGGGGAACAGTCCTTGATTTGGTGCAATCAGACCACCGACAAAAGGCAGTCGAAACTGGCCTCCATGCGCATGACCGCTGAATACCAGATCAACACCGCAGCTTACATACGTTTCAAACAATTCCGGACGATGTGAAAGCAGGATTGTATAGCTGTCCTCCTCTCCCATCAGTTCCCGCAATTTTGCATCAGCCATAGCCGAAACTTCACCAAGTATATCCCTTTTCCTTGTAAAATCAGGATCAGAAAGCCCGATCAGCATCACTCTTTCTCCGTGATATTCTAACTGCATTGACACATCATCAAGAACAATAACCCCAATCCTCTCAAGCGCTGTCTGAAGCTCACCATACTGCGGCAGACAAGCTTCGTGATTACCTGTTACATAATATGTGTCTGCGATCTCAACAGCCCCTTTTGCAAAATCAAGCGCCGCATCTAGATCAGTACGTTCCGCGTCAACCAAATCACCCGTTATTACGATAATGTCCGGCTCACATTCTGACAGTTTATGTATTAATTTCGCATGATCTTTCCCAAACACCGCATTATGCAGGTCAGATACCTGAGCAATACGTAACCCGTCAAACGCTCCGGGAATACGGCTGCCTGAAACGTCCACTGTACTTACCATCAAAGCTGTATTGCCCCAGACCGTCCAGATGATCATCCCCAGCAAAACGGCAAATAACATCCACGCATAAAATATTGCTCTTTTAGATTCTAATACTTTTCTTTTCATAAAATTCCTCATTTTTTCAAAATAGGCACCAACGAAAAATTAAAATGGCTCCAGCCACAGATTCTGCAGCCAAAACCATTTTATAAAACCGTTTAAACCTTCACAGACCGTCCACAACACTTACACCTGTCTGCGCAGGATCTTATCCATTGATTTTCCTTTCGCCAGCTCATCAATCAGCTTATCCAGATACCTGATTTCCTGCATCAATGGCTCCTCAATATTTTCCACACGCACACCGCAGACCACTCCTTTGATCGCCTTTCTATTAGGATTCAATAACGGTGCGTTTCTGAAAAAATCTCCATATGCAACAGAATTGTTTACAGCGTCTTCAATGCCTTCTATGCTATACCCTGTCAGCCAGCAGATGACTTCATTCACTTCCTCCAGCGAACGTCCCTTTTTTTCAGCTTTTGCGGCCAACAGCGGATATATTTTTGCAAAATTCATTGCATATACTTTTTCATGCTCCATACAGCCTTCTCCTTTATTTTAATTCTTTCCGCTTCCCTTCTCCAGAATCTGATTCAGCCGCAGAAACAGCATAGATCCCGTCACAGCTGCCGCAATAATATCACTCACAGGTTCTGCCACAAATACACCAAACACCTGATTCGAAAAAATATGCGGCAGTATAAAAATCAGCGGAATCAAAAGCACCAGTTTACGCAGACATGCCAACAGCAGACTGATTTTTGCCTGTCCTAATGCCATAAAAGTCTGCTGACAGGCAATCTGCACACCCGTGGCAAACATACCCGCCATATAAATCCTTAATGCCCAGACCGTATACTCCACTAACGAACTGTCACTGCTGAAAATTCCCGCGAACACCTGAGGTACAACCATCATCAAAAGCCATACAATCGATACAAAGACAACGCAGGCAAAAAACTGACAATAAAATGTCTGCTTCACTCTGTCTTTTTTTCCAGCACCAAAATTATAGCTCATAATCGGCTGCCCTCCCTGACAGATTCCCTGAAGCGGCAGCAGCACTAACTGACTGCAGGAGGAAATAATTGTCATAGCGCCTACCGCCATATCTCCTCCATAACGGGACAGACTGCTGTTAAAGCTGATGTTCAAAATACTCTCTGTGCTGAGCATTACAAACGTAGAAATTCCCAGTCCAAGACATGGAAAAATTATTTTTCCGATCAGCTTCATATTTGATACCTTAAGCAGCAGCAGCGTTTTAGAGCCTTTCAAAAAACTAAGCACCCACACCGCGCTGACCGCCTGACTGGCCACTGTAGCAATAGCCGCTCCGCGCACACCCATATGAAATCCAAAAATAAGAATCGGATCTAAAATGATATTAAGCACTGCGCCGACCACTGTCGTAATCATGCTGAACTTAGCAAACCCCTGCGTCGTGATAAACGGATTCATTCCCATTACGATCATAACAAAAACCGTTCCAAGTATGTATATACGCGCATAAGACAATGCATAAGGCAGCGTCACATCGCTTGCACCAAAAAGCCGCAGCAGCTGTGGCGCAAATATATAAAATAAAACTGTAAGCACTACGGAAAAAATCAATAATACCGAAAAACAATTTCCTAAAATTTTCTCCGCGCTATCCTTATCATTCTTTCCCATAGCAATCGCTGCCCTCGGCGCCCCGCCCGATCCTGCCAGCATAGCAAACGCATTAATCATCATTAAAATCGGCAGAAAAAGCCCGACCCCTGTCAGCGCAGATGCTCCGGCATCCGGAATATGTCCGATATAAATCCTATCTACGATATTGTACAGCATATTAATAAGCTGCGCGACCACCGCAGGAATAGCCAGATTCAGCATCAGCTTTGGTATGCTGCCGCTCCCCATATCTTGTTTTTTCCCTTGTTTCGACATATCAAAAACCTCCTCATATTTCCCCAACACATACAGTTTTTATACATCCTGCTTTGCCTAAAAGCCATTATAAAAAAGCGTGTCATAAAACTCATTCATGGTCAGAAGCTCTGGAAATGTTTTTAGACACGCATTATTTTTATACTCAAAGTTCCATTTTTATATCACGCTTCTTTCTAAGCACAAACTGTCATCATTCCATGTGTATGCACGCTTCTCTGCCTGCCTCCTTTATCCACATAATTAATATAATAAGGATAAAGCTCTATTTCTGTGATCTCTCCGCGCTGCTTTCCTTCACTTCTTTCACCTTTGATCACTTCCATATCGTCATAATCTTCTTTTTTCAAAAGCTCGCCGACCTGAATATTCCTAGAATAAAATCCTACAGACTCTAAATACTGATTAATGGCTGCAAGCATCTGCTCTTCATAATCCGATTTCTTGTTTTTCATACCCCGGTAGACAGCAACAATCAACTTATTCACCAGATCATTCTGGACTACAGCAACGAACGAATTCAGCACATTTCCGATATCATCCCTGCTGCTGACTTTAGCTGCTGCATTTCGAATCCCCCTCACAAATCCGGCATACATTTTTTTATACGGATCATTATCCGGCACAGACTCAAAAAAACTGTTCAATCCCGCCATATTGCTGAATTTTGCCACAGTTTTCGACAGATTATTTACTGTAATTAAATATCTGTCCCTATTTGAATCAATCGTAAACGGATCCCTTTCCCCCTTCACCGTAAGCATATCTTCCAGCGCCTGATCTTTGATTCTGCCAGAAAGCAGCTTAATCTTATCATCCGCCTGAACCAGTCTTTTCGACAAATCAAATGTTTTTCTCTTCTCTTCTTTATATTGATTGCTCACTTCAAGATAACTGCTTTTTGCCTGCTCAAATTCTTCCTCAATCTGCGTCAGTCTGCTTTTATAAGATGCATTTTCCTGCTCCAGCACATCGATGCGTGTCAGCAGTTCATTGACATCCGGCTGGCCATCCTTATGGTTCTGGGCATCGATCAGCTGGTAGATCTCTTTCAGTCTTGCAGAAAGAATCTGATACTGCTGCATCGTACGTTCACTCGGCTTTGCGACTGCTTCTGAAACAATCCTCTCAATTTCCCCGGCTGTGATCTCCGGTTCCTTTGAAGCGATCGCATCCACCTGCTTTAACACAGCATCACACTGCCCCGCAAGATCCTCACACCGCTCTGCGACAGCGTCACACTGCGTAATCACTTTTGCAAGGTCAGTCCTGCTTTCCTGCACTTCATTTACAGCCTTATTTGAATGATCTAAAAATGCATCCTGAGAATCCAAAATACGGTCTAACTGCTCCAGCGCTTCGTGCAGATCCTTTTCGTTCGTCAAAGACCTTTTATTATAATTTTTGGACAATAGATGCAGCAGCCCATTCATCTCATCTGATAATACATATTTTAAGTTTTTCCATAATGACATCTTCCTCTTCCTCACCTTTCTACAAAGTTCGTGTACAGTATGATCCGGTATACCATATTGAAAAGCTTACAATCATCCGATACGGTATCATTCACGCTATCCTATGCTAGTATTTCTCTACGTATTTTATAATATACCATGACTGCATGTCAAGCAAAGCTGATACATTAGAATCGTTACTATGAGCGGCCGGTTACTATTCACGGCCTGATGCCGTTCATAGTAACGATTCGGGGCGATATTGAAAGTCTGCTTCGCAAAATAGCCCCTCACTCCTGAGTCATATTCACACGGTACGCGCATCTAGTACACGTTTCTGACCCGTGAAAAGTAACCATTTACAAATATATTTCTCTTGCTGAAAAATAAATATGCTTGTGTGTGCAGAATGGATATGCTAAAAGAAAACAGAGAAATCAATATAAAGGAGATTTATTATGGTTACATTGACGTTTGTATTTGATAAAGATAATGTAGAAAAAGCTGGATACACAGAGGATGAGTTATTACAGCCAATGAGAGCACATGCACAAAAATATCATATTCCTGAGACTCAATACGGAGTATTTTCTAAAGATGGTGAACATGCCCTGGCTGAATTGACAATGTTTATTCCTCGAATTACCCGTGAACAACTTACCTTTAATATTGATACCAATATCGCCAAAGATATATTAGGTGAAAAGAATTATACAACTGTATATTCAAATATCAAAACATATATGAAAAATGTAGGCTAAGATTCACATTGAAGGCAGCGTCTATATGAGCAACGAGCCTTTAAGCGCAACTGGTGCAGCATATGTAATTGACGGTCTAAAGTTGGAATACCCTTACCTGAGAATGCCACCTAAAAACGCCACAAATAGACAGGCTGCAGACTCTCCGCCCGCAGCCCCTCAAATCTACCCTTTATAATCCAAAGGCAGGCTCTCCCAGCGTTTCTTCAGCAGATACGCCACATCTTTCGGCTGTCTCTGTCTGGTGAATACGCCCTTCTTATTTCCATTGACACGCATAATTCCCTCTGTCGTCTGAAAATCAGCAAAATTCCAGATCTGCTCGCCTTTCACAAAGTCATAGGAATCAAATACGCCGTGTACCATCTCTAAGTATTCATCCTGATACTCCTGACTCCACATCACAGACGGCAGCTTATGCTCCGAACCGAGAGTATCCGCGCCATATTCTGTAAAGATAAACGGTTTATTCAGATCAAGCGCCTTCCAGCCATCCATTTCCTTACGGAACATCATTTCAGCGTTCGAGATCTCATAGCCGCCGCACACATACCAGCCATAATAGCGGTTCAGTGCAACAATATCGCTAAACTGATAGCATCTGCATTTATCCGGCGTAGAATTCATAATCAATGCAAAGGTACGAGGACGTTTCTGCGGGTCCAGCTCTCTTGCCTTATCAAATATTTCCTTAAAGTAAGGCACTGCCGCATCATTCGTAGTCTCCGGCTCATTTAACAGGCTCCACGCAATGACACACGGATGGTTTTTATCCCTCGTAATCATCTCTTCTACTGCTTTTAAATGCGCCTTTAACAATACCGGGGTCGTTTCTTTTTCAAAAAACGCCGTGCTCTTGCCCGTACTTGCTTCCGCAAAGTTCATAAGGCTTTCAAACATACCGACCGCCGGCACTTCATCGATAATCAAAAATCCTTCCCGGTCAGCCATTTGATAAATCTCTTCACTATACGGATAATGGGAGGTACGGAATGAATTTGCCCCAATCCATTTCATCAATTCAAAATCACGCTTCATAACACCGATATTGAAGCCTCTGCCTACAATGTCGCTGTCCTCGTGCTTGCCAAAGCCGCGCAGATACACAGGGCTGCCATTCAGCAGAATGTCCGTTCCTTTTACTTCCACTGTGCGGATTCCGATTTCCTGCTCATATTCATCCACGACCTGTGCATCATCCATAATCTGGATCACAAGACGGTATAAATAAGCATTTCTTACCTGCCATAAATGCGCGTTCTGCACGAACAGCGTACCCTCCGCGCCTTCTGAATGCGCAGCTTCATTTCCATCTGCATCATAAAGGCTGACCTTTACCGGATGATCACCGGTCGTCTGTATGCTGTATGCGATTTTTGCATCTGACCCGCATAACTCATAAGTCAGATCAAAGTCATAGACTGCCTCTTTCGGCACTGCCATAAGATGAACAGACCTCTGCAGACCCGAATAATTAAAGAAATCAAAATACGGCTTATTCATCTTCTTTCCATCTGCCAGCGTCATCGTCCTGCCGCATGGAATATTTGTTTCTGTCAATTCATTATTTACTTTTACGACGACCTTATTTTTGGCGTTATAACGGACAATTTCTGTCACATCCGCCACAAACGGCAGAAATCCGCCTTCATGCTCCGCTACCTTGACTCCATTTACATAAACAGCTGCCCGATGTGTTGCAGCTCCAAAGCGAATCCAGATTGCTTTTCCTTCCCATTCGCCAGGTACAAACGCATCCGTCTCATACCAGACATCCCCCGTATATTCGCGAATATCCTTCTTTGTAAAGAAATCCTGAAAGCTCGCTGGTACTGGAATCATCTGATCGCCCGCAATTCCTTCCGGCCAGCCGTTTCGTTCCCCTTCCCCCTTTTCATCCAGCTGGAATTTCCACATTCCATTCATAGACACTGCACGTCTGGATGATGTTGTTTTTGGATACAGCATTGAATAATCTAACATATTGAAACCTCCTCCATAATCTTGTAGCATAAGTATAATGCCAGGCAGCTGAAGATCGTGAGTAGAATTTTTTGTATGATACGTATATTTTTTATAGTTTCTTGCTTTTAGCCAAAGATTATGCGATAATAGCTAAAAGCAAAACGATGATATACGAAGGTGATTGATATGAAATACGAAGCTGAACTGAATTTTTTTCTAAAACTCCTCAAAAACAGTAATCTCCCATGCCGCTTAATCAAAAACACATCTGAATGCACGAACGACCTTGCTATCGGTTTCCGCCGCCTGATAGAGCCCGACATGGACTGGGAAGCAGGTCTGCAGAAGCTTCTCAATTTATGTGAGCCGAACAAAATTTACCGGCTTTTGGATGAATTTACATTCCGTTATCTTCTCATCCGTCTGCCCGGCGACAGTGACCTGCCAGCTTTTATCATTATCGGCCCATATATGATAAATGAACTCACTCCAAAAACAGTCCTGGACAGTCTTCAAAAATACACGCTTACGCCGCAGACTCGTTCCCAGGTTGAAAAAGTAATCTACGCAGCTCCGGTGATTCCTTCGGAAAACGGCCTGCTGACACTAATCAATACTCTGGGCGAATATATCTGGGAAGGAATCAATAATTTCTCCCTGCAGGAAATCCATTATGAAGCATTTCTAGACTTAGAACCTGTGGCAAAACGTCCGCATGATTTAGAACCAGTAGACGCATTTTTGAGCATGGAAGTATTATCCAGACAATATGCCGGAGAAAACCGGCTGATGCAGGCCATATCTCAGGGCCAGATACACAAAGCAGAGATGCTGATCAGCCACTTTACATTGTCCAGCTTAGAAAAACGCACCGCAGATCCGATACGCAATGTTAAAAACTATCTGGTCATAGCCAACACCATCATGAGAAAAGCCGCAGAAGCCGGGACAGTACACCCTCTCCATATCGACAGCCTCTCCTCCCGCTTTGCCCAGCAAATCGAACAGGCCCAAAATGAAACATCACTGCGGAAACTATTAAATGAAATGGTACGCAAATACTGCCTTCTCGTAAAAAATCATTCTATGAAGGGCTATTCTCTGCTGGTACGTAAAATACTAGTACGTATTGATTCAGACCTGACTGCCGATTTAAGCCTGAAGGCACAGGCAGATTTTTTGAAAGTCAATTCGAGCTATCTGTCTACTCTTTTTAAAAAAGAAACCGGCACCACCCTGACAGAATATGTAAACCGCAAGCGAGTCGAGCACGGCATTTTCCTTCTCAATACAACACATATGCAGATACAAGCGATCGCGCAGTGCTGCGGTATCCCCGATGTAAATTACTTCACTAAAACATTTAAGAAAATCGTTGGAAAAACGCCGAAAGAATACCGCAATCATGTGTCGCCTTACACACGGCAGTAATAATTTAAATTTCACTATACTGCTCGTCCATACAGAAACCAGCGTTTCGTACAGTACAAAATATTGGCGCATTATAGTCCGTTGACCGGAACTTTAATCAGACTGTAATAAACTATTATTTATGAAACATAGAATCGAGGAACTATATGATCTATAACATTCAGAAAGCTCCACACACTCAATCAATATATAAAATCGGACTTCGGAAGAGCCTGTAATACGTAACAATTCAGACATGCAAAGCTGTTTCGTTACTTTACTGATACCGCGAATGCTCGATCATTGTCTTTGTCTTGCGATAATTTACACAATCCAGATAATTATCTTCTCTGATTTCTATCGTAAGAGGGCA
Organism: uncultured Eubacterium sp.; assembly: GCA_947385875.1. Taxonomy (GTDB): domain Bacteria; phylum Bacillota; class Clostridia; order Lachnospirales; family Lachnospiraceae; genus Eubacterium_J. Next base: position 21,579 of record CANDMV010000012.1, read on the forward strand.
GTCATATCCATAATCTTTATAAAGCTTTAACAAATCATCTACCTTTTCCTGGCTCTGGAATACTGTTCCGTGGGCTCTGCCATAGCCATTCTTTTCAAAATCATTAAAATGAATCAGCTTGCAGATGCCCTGATTTGCTCTGAAATAATGCTCCATACTATAATCGATTTTATCCGGCAAAGCTCCCTTGGGCAGAAAATCCGCAGCCGAAAGCAGCGCCGTCATATATTTTCTAGTCATAGCAGCATGGCAGACATCCAGCACACTGCCCACGCGCTCCGCAAAGCTTGCCCGCAGATAATGCACGATCTGGGGGATATCCGTAAAAATGCCGTTGCAAAGCATTGGGCTGTATGGTCTTTCTTCTTTATATTCCATTGGCACTACATTTTCAATAGCTATATCCACCATTGAAAAATCACACAGCAGCTGCCCTAGTTCACGCTCAATTCTCTTTCGCAGCAGCTCATACTCCATAAAGTCATAAAAAGAAATCGATGCATGGATGACCACAAGTACACGATGCCCCCAGTACTCTGCGCAGTACTGAGCCAGACGAAACACATTTCGTATGGGTCTTAAATCTTCCCTCTGAAATACCCGCTCTATATTCATCATCTGCCCTTTATTATCAAAAGGGACATGTACTACTTCTACATTTTTCAGAGTAAATACTTCCTCTGGATAATTATGTGTGAAATTTTCGCCATAGCAGGCAAAATCGCTGCAGAGATTATATTCAATCCCATCACAGCCGCACCGCACTTTTTCCCGAATCTCTCCAACATCTAAGGATGCTTTTGCATATATCTTCATCATCATATTCTACTCCCTGCCAAATTCCGACAGTTCCAGACCTTCATTCCGATCAAGCGTCATACCTACGCTCCACTCATTGACAAACAGCAGAAGCGGCCTTCCCCTCATATCCATTACCTTTTTCATATCCGATGTCCCTGTCAGCCGCTCCAAATCCAAATCCTTATTCTCAATCCATCGGATATGCTCATAAGGCAGGTTTTCCAGACGAATCTCTACATTATACTCATTCTCCAGACGGAACTTTAATACATCAAACTGCAGTACGCCGACGACACCGACTATAATCTCTTCCATGCCTCCCTTGTATTCCTGAAAGATCTGAATCGCGCCTTCCTGTGCGATCTGCGTGACCCCCTTGACAAACTGCTTACGCTTCATCGTATCTATCTGCCGCACCCTCGCAAAATGCTCCGGCGCAAAGGTAGGAATCCCTTCGAACGCAAAGCTCTCTTTTGCCGTAGTAAGCGTATCCCCGATCGAAAAAATACCCGGATCAAACACCCCGATAATATCTCCTGCATAAGCAACCTCTATCATCTTGCGCTCCTGCGCCATCAGCTGCTGCGGCTGTGACAGCTTCACTTCCCTGCCGCCCTGAATATGCCTTACTTCCATACCTGCCGTAAATCTGCCGGAACAGATACGCATAAACGCTATGCGGTCACGGTGATTCTTATTCATATTTGCCTGAATCTTAAACACAAACGCAGAAAAATCCTCTGAAAACGGACTGATCTCTCCCACATCTGCCTTCCTTGGAAGCGGACAATAAGTCATTTTTAAAAAATGCTCCAAAAATGTCTCTACACCAAAATTCGTCAGGGCAGAACCAAAAAATACCGGCGACAGCTCTCCTTTCGTCACCAGCTTCTGATCGAATTCTGCACTAGCGCCATCCAATAATTCGATTTCATCTAACAGCCGGCTATGGGCTTCGGCCCCAATCTCTTCCGCCAGTGCCAGGTCATCGACATCCATCTCCAGCTGGGTTCCTTCCTTCGTACCTTTTAACGTATCTGCAAACAGCATGACTTTTCTGGTATTGCGGTCATAGACACCCCGAAACTCCTTGCCGGAGCCAATCGGCCAGTTCACCGGACAGGTCGCTATGCCAAGCTCCTTTTCAATCTCATCTAACAGCTCAAACGTATCATTCGCATCCCTGTCCATCTTATTGATAAACGTAAAAATCGGGATATGCCGCATTACACAGACCTTAAACAACTTTCTGGTCTGCGCCTCCACTCCCTTAGAGCCATCAATGACCATGACCGCAGAATCCGCAGCCATCAGAGTCCTATAAGTATCCTCCGAAAAATCCTGATGCCCCGGCGTATCCAATATATTAATGCAATAACCGCCGTAATTAAACTGCAGCACAGACGAGGTAACCGAGATACCTCTCTGCTTTTCGATCTCCATCCAGTCAGAAACCGCATGTCTGGCCGTCGCCTTGCCTTTTACAGAACCCGCCAGATTTATGGCTCCGCCATACAGCAGAAACTTCTCTGTTAGTGTCGTCTTCCCTGCATCCGGGTGGGATATAATTGCAAATGTTCTTCTTTTTTCTATTTCCTGACGTAAGTCTGCCATTATAGTTTCCTCCAATTTCATTTGACGGACAAGAAAATTGTTACCATTCACAGCCATACCCGTTTTCGTTATAATTTTTGTATATTTGGTTTGAACAGTAACAGAAAATTTACCTAATAACGCCTGCCGGCAGTCCTGCTGTATCCTGCAATGGACATTCATGCCAGCATCCGTATTTTATAATACCAACATCCATATGTCAAGCTCCCAGAAATTCCCTCATGCAATCTCATTTGGTTTTTAGACATTTGCGAAGCCGCAGCGGCACCTTTAGCTTCCGGCCTTAGGCCGGGGCGGACCAGATGCCGCGACCGTCCGGTGCCGCAATATAGATGCAGAATACTTAGGGATTCTTAACATTCTGGAAAAGTCACCAGAAGACGGAACCGCTCCCCGCACCCGGCGTCCGCACAGCCAGTATGTAACAATTTATCTGAATAGTTACAAAATCTTAAGTGTATGACATTGATTCATGATATAAGCCTACCTAATCCGCCAAGATTACAAGGCAGGCTTATATATTTGCGCTTGTTCCTCTTATCGAGAAAGGCAAACAACGCTATAATAAAACTGCCGGAAAACAACCCGCATTCTATACAGTACCTATAACCGTTAGAGTGCTGACTCCCGGATTCACGGTCCATGCACCGGTTGCAGGATTTTGGGTATAGGTCGCAGCTGGAACTGTAATCTGCCCCGGCACCGTAGCAAATGCTCCCGTCTGGTCATCATAGGTATAATGTGTGCCTTCTGCCCATGTGGTTCCATTAAATGCCGCTGAAATAGGATTCAGAATCGGATTGAACTGATCTGTAATGGATACATTGTCTGTAGCTGTCGCAGCCGTATTTCCCAGATTTTGGATAATAAACGTATAGGTAATCTGACCATTCTCTGTCACAGTAGTAGGCGACAAGGATTTGCTGATTGTCAATAGAGCTGTATTATCGGCGGTGATTCTATCTGATACTAAAATGTCATTCGTCAATCCGCTTCCTGAAATAGTTGCCGTATTCGTAATCGCTCCGGCTGTATTCAAAGGCGCATACTGATTCACTTCCGCCTGATAAATCAACGTGACATTTCCTCCAGCAGGAATACTGATTCCGCTGATAACAAGCGGGGGTCCTGCAACTACAGTCGAAGATTTCTGAAGCGCTCCATTTACATAATACCGAACCGATCCATTTACAAAATCCAAAGGATATCTGGTCTCTGTCTCTTCCGTAATTGCACCCAGGTTATCTGTAACCGTAAGACCGGTAAAAGCTGTGCTGCCTGAATTAATAATGCTGATTATATAAGTCACGCATTCATTAGCAGTGTAGGTGTCCCGAAGCGCTACCTTTGTAGCCGACAAGACTTCCAGCAGCTCTCCGGTTGTAATATTCGAAGTCGTCGTATTCCCATTATACGAAAGCGTCGCCTGATTATAAAAAGATGCCATAATGCCCTCCTGTTATTTTATAAGTATATAAATCTATGATCCTCCATATAATATATGTTATTAAAAACAGGATGTTACTGCCGCTGCTATTCCTTGCCAATTCCACCCATATGTTACGCTGCTGCGCGGCATTAGGACATAAGAAAGCGGCGTTCCCAATTCTCACTGTTATGATAAAGAAACGCCGCGTCTGTACCGTATTCATTTTTATTTATATTCTTTTATAACAAATCAGATCTTCACTACATATAATCTAGCCCTTTTGTAATTCGGCCTGCCATCTACACCGCTTAGATCAAAGCTTATCCCAAAATAATCATGCCTGCGGTCTGTCAGACTCCACGAAGGATCATACACCTTTCCATCTACTTCTGCCCATCCATGTCCGCCACTGGATACCGCATAGCATTCCTTACATCCGACCGCATTTGCTAAAAACGCAAACGCTGCTCCATATGCATAACAATTACCATGTCCTTCTGTAAACATTGACAGCGCATAATCCTGCTCCCAGTGCTCTGTCTTATAAAAAGTCAGCTCTCCCCGGTATTTATAATGGCTCACCAGATATTCAAAGCTCTTTCGTAATTTTTCATACTTTTCCATTGCAGGCTTTGCCGCCTGATTCACAATCTCATTCGCTTTGATTAATATATTCAGCTTTGCCCTGCTCTCTTTAGATAGAACCGCTTTCCCGTCTTTTGCCAGAGTAATGCCGTTTATACGTTCCGATTTCAGCATATAACCCTTTTTTCCATTCGCAATTCGGAAGAAATAATAATCCTCATTATATTTCTGCCATCCACTGCGCTGAATTCCCTTTCTATCAAAAAAGAAAAATCGATCGTTTATTTTCCAGAGTCCTTTTGCTTTTTTTCCATCTTCATAATAAAAAAAGCAGTCATTCCTCTCTCTCCATTCTCCATTGACAGAAACTTTCCAATCACCATCATCAAGAACCGGTGATAAAAAATCTTCTGTCGGGTTATTTTCTGCATTTGCTGCGGTTTTGACTCGTAAACTGCTGCAATGTATGCTTTCCACATTCACTGCATTACTTCTCAACGAACGATCTGTCTGTACACTCCCAGACACAGGAGATATCAAAGCTGATATAAGTATTACCTGAATCAGGACAAATCCTGCACCATTTTTTACACAAGCCGGCAGAACCTTGTGAAAATTACTTATTTTTTCTCTCAGCATAACTTTTTTTATGCAGTCAGACGCAGAGATTCGGATATATTTTCTGCACACTTCTAATATTCCTCCGTCTCCATAGTACCATCTGAATAATAAATCTCTACATATCCATGACCGCTGCCGTCACAATCTGGATAATCCTCCCGGCGCACTTCCGTACGATCCCCGCCAGCTGATGATTCTGTATCAGAATTTTCACCGCTGTCATCTGCCGATGCCTCTCCTTCCGACGATGTTCCGTTTTCTGCGGCATCTTCTCCATCCGATGACGAACCGCTTCCATCTGTCGATTCAGCATCCGTACGTGATTCTGTATTCTGCCTGTCTGCTCCTCCATCTGATGAATCTGTTCCACACCCTGCTGCCGCACCTGCTGTCAGCAGCAGAGCCAGTACTACTGCACAACTTTTCTTTTTCATCCTTTTCTCCCTTTCATTCATATTTTATAATCGCGAACAAAAAAAGCCTTCCACATTTTGCAGCTTAAATCGCACAGTAAATGAGTAGCAAATCATATCATTCGTGAATATAAAATAAATATAATTCATATTTATTATCACTCTCATTCAATGAATCTGATGCTATCAGCATAGAAAACCCTTCCTGTCCATCGTCACAGGAAACCGGAAACGCCTCATAGCATTCCTTTCCATTTACCTTTATGCAGATTCTGGAATCTGCCTTCAGATTTTCTGCCGGTATTTTTCCCATGATCTTCGTCAAATCTCCCTGACCTGTCACTTCCAAATCTATGATCTCTGACGCTTCACTATCCTCCAGCATCTCAGCATTTACCTCCGGCGCTTCCATATAAGGCGCTTCCTGTGCCATATCCGGCAGAAAACGTTCTGCCCGCTCAATTACCAGCGTATCTGCCCCATGCTCTTTCAGATCCGGCAAATAATACGGTAGGGCACGTGAGAAAAAAGCGCTGCCATACGCCTCCGCCATATAAGGAAGCAGTGCGTTTCCAAACGAATCCCTATACATTACAAGACTCCCCTCGTTTGAGGAATTGGTAGAAATCTTTGGTTCAAAATTGCTCTCTACCTCTCCGCTATAAGCAAACTGCGGCTGCGGCTCATAATAAACCTCTTCCTCCATGGTTACCGCAGATGGATAAAGCATCTTGTCCAGATCTCCTTCAAAATCCCTGCGTATACTATATTCCCTCTCTGAATATGACGGATGCTCTTTTCCAAGCCGGGATAATACAGCATCCGCCGCATATGCAGCCCCTTCATTATTCCAATGCGAATCTCTTTTATGATACAAAACCCGCTCCTGACTGTTCAATACTCTATATAAGTCTACATAATTGACCCCTTCTGCTTCCAGATCTTCAGCAAGCCGGTTAAGATTTCTCTTTCCAGTCCGAAATGCCTGATAATAATACGGCATGTTATCTCCATATAAAGAATTTTTGTTCGGCGCAATCGTAAATGCAAACTTAACTCCCTGCTTCTGCGCATAATCTTGAATCATTGACAAAGAATGGGCTACGTCAAACAGCTGACGGTCTGTCATCAGGTCTGCTCCCTGAAAGTCCTTTAAAGAATCTTTATAATAAAGCCATCCGTCTGTTCCAACGATCACGCTTTCCTGTGAAGATACGCCAAAGACCTTCCCTGCCAGCAGAGCATATCCGCTTACCCATTCATTTCGAAATGCAAAATGATCTTCAAACCACGCTCCCGCATCGCTTAAAAACTGCTGATTAAAACCATCTTCATCATACAGCACAGGAGTCTGTGCTACCTGTCGGTTTTCTGAAGACTGCTCCCTTCCTGCAAACAGCAGTCCCGCTGATGGAATCAGACATATGAGCAGAAATAATGCAATGTATATTTTATATTTAGTGCTCATTCTTCAATTCTCCTATCTTAAGCATTTCTTGTCAATTCCTAAATGATCAATTAAATTCATCTTGTTATACTCTATTTCTGCTATAATGTAATAAATTTCCTTGCACCAGACTAAGAGACGTCCTCTCCATATTACCGCATTTTTCCAAATGATATATTTCTACCTGAATTTTACTTATAAAAGAAAATTATTTTCCCAAACAATAATTACAGTGCAGGCTACGAATCACTAAACTGCAGCTTATTAAAATCTAAAATATATAAATGGATTATAAGTGCCGCCTGCCAGATTCATCATACAAATAACAAGCAGTATCATTGATAGCGGCCACACTGCTTTCTGTACAATCCCCGACTCCGACAGTCTGCTCTTTTGAAACACCGGCCCTGAAGCGATGATGCCAGCTGCAAAGGCAGCTATATGAATAGGTGTCAACAGCGACATCACAAGCCGCATTGCCTCATTTCCAAACTGAAATCCTGCAAACATCTTATAGACCCAGCAAAAACCCTGACGCATATCATCTGCACGGAAAAATACAAAGCCGATCATTACCGCCAATACCACATAGGCATGTCCGAACACACGTCCCGCTGTATTTCCAGTATATTTATTTCTGATTCGATTTTTCGCATTTATACCGTCTTTCTGCCTGCTTTTCATATTCTGCTGCTCTATATCATTATCATTAAGTCTGCTGCTTTGATGTTCTTTATCCACACTGTCTTTCAGCTCACTGCTTTGATGTTCTATATTCACACCGCCTTTTTGCTTATCATTCTTGTGAAAGAACGGAATATATTCTTCCATCATAAGCAGACATCCATGATATAATCCCCAGAAAAGGAATGTCACATCAGCTCCATGCCACATGCCTGTAGCGGCAAATACAATAAGCTTGTTCACGCATGTCCTGCCCCGTCCCTTCCGATTACCTCCCAGAGGTATATATAGATATTCACGAAACCAGCCAGACAAAGAAATGTGCCATCTCCTCCAAAATTCTCTGATCGACACAGATGTATAAGGAACATTAAAATTCTCTTTAAAATGAAATCCAAACATCCTGCCCATGCCGATTGCCATATCACTATATCCGCTAAAATCAAAATAAATCTGAAGCATATAAGCCCCGGCGCCAAGCCATGCGCCAAAAATATTAATATGATTCATCGGAGCCGCAAACAGCGTATCCGCGATTTTCCCCATATAATTCGCAATCAGCACTTTCTTTCCCATACCGGCTATAAAACGCCGGATTCCCAGTGCTGTTTCTTCCACACTCAGGCTTCGCTCCATAATTTCAGATTCTACATCATGATATTTTACAATCGGTCCCGCAATCAGCTGCGGAAATAATGAAATATATAAAAGGACATGTACAAAGCTGCGCTGAGGCAGCACCTCTCCCCGATACACATCAATGACATAAGACATCGCCTGAAACGTAAAAAACGAGATCCCCACAGGCAGTGCCACTTCAAATACCGGCAGCTTTAATCCTGTCAGGCTGTTTATACTCTCTGCTAAAAATGCCGCATATTTGAAAACGCACAGAATTCCTAAATTCACAGCTACCGCTCCTGCCAGGATCACCTTTTTATGGTCCGTGCTGCGTTTGATCAGCAAGGCACAGATATAATTGAAGAAGGACGATGCGATCATAAGAAATACATATACCGGCTCTCCATATGCATAAAACAACAGGCTGACAGCCAGCAGCAGAATGTTCCTGCTTCGAACAGACGGAAGCAGCCAATATACAATTAATACACTTGGAAGAAAAATACTTATAAATACTAGTGAACTAAATACCATGCCCCTCTCCTGCCCTGCATTCAATCGTCTCACGTTTTGATGCTCATAAAATTAAATCATCATACAACTAATCCATAAAAATTCCATGACTAAAACATACCGATAGTCATGGAAAATTCTTTTTAACACTAATTTGAAAGTCCCACCGTGCGGCTATTTAGATCTAAGGATAATAAAGGGCACGCCGTATGCGCCCACGACTTTTATTCTCGGCGGTGCGTAAATTGCGCATGTGAAATGACTTATAAATTATAATATTTTGTATCCTTAAATTTGTTATATGTATCTTTCAAGCTGTTTCTCTTCTTCACGCAATATTTTTTAGAAGAATCTGCGGCATACTTATCCATATTCGGATCACAGATATACCATTTGGAGTTCATCTCGACTTCCACCCATGCATGTGGCTGAAAGCTGCCGCTGAATCCATTCGTCTGACCTACTCCAATCCGCACGTTATAACCAGTTGCTTTTTTTGCAAGAAAAGCATACGCCGCCGCATAATGATAGCAGCTGCCTTTTTTATCATTCAGCATCTCCAGCGCGTAATCTTTTTCCCATCCGTTATATGCCTCAAACCCAACCTTGCGGCCATAGTCGTACTGCTTCTGAATATAAGTAAATAATTTTTTCAGCTTCTTCTTTCCGCTGTCACTGGATTTCACTTTTTTACTAACAATTTCCGATACCTTTGCATCCAGCCCCTGACCTGCTGCTGGTGTCGCCTGCACGGTTTTTGTAAAAGTACCTGTCATCATGCAGACTGCAAGAAACAGTACTGCTATCATTTTTACAATTCCAATATTTGTCCGTTTATTATTTCGCATGTCAGACCTCCTACTCTGCTTTCCTTATTCTGCTCCCATAAAAATCTCAGCACTGCCGTCCGCCGGTTTAAACGTATACACGGTATATCCGTCATACGTTAAAAACCCGTCCTTACCATTCCCATAGCAGCTCGTGTCATATTCTGATTTGATCGGCTTTCCAATGTATTTTAATAACTCTGCAAACGGTTTTTCATATCCTGCCGCTTTGCGAATCTTCTGCGTCTTTGCCTTATTATATTTTCCACCTGAATTGAAACAGTAAAATTTCCCTTTAATTATATGAATACCTATAAGCATTTCACCGGTTTCATCAAAATAATACTGCCTATCCTTAGACCATCCGCTGACAGCAGCCCCCTTTTCATTGACATAATATTTCTTTGTCTTTCCGTCCTCTCCTTCGATCTTAACAATCTTTTTGCTGGACGGCTGCTGTAGTCTGCCTTCATTGTCAAAGACATAATACTTTCCCTTAATCTTACAGCTGAAAACGGATGCCTGTCCCTCTTTGTCAAAATAATAGGTATCATCTTCCACCGTAATCCAGCTGTCTGTTACAAGCTCTCCGTCTTCATAATAGCAGTAATGCCCATCCTCTTTTACAAGACCGCTCTTTTCCTGATCCTCTGACGCTTCCTCTGCGGCGTACACGCTCACTTGAGGAACTGTGTAAAATCCTGCCGACAAAACTGATGCGCATAACAACACGCATGAACCCCTTTTAAACATTGACTCACCCTTTCTTTATTGCTCATTATATTTTTCTCTTTAAAACCGCCCACATGCCATATCCATCATAAGGCACATTATAATACCTGTCAAATCCACGTGCTTCCGCAAACAACGGGTCATACACCCTGCCATTCAGCTCTACCCACGCATGACCAGTATCGCAGGCTACATATACAGTCTCATATCCACACTCGTGAAACAAAAAAGCCGTTGCTGCCGCCTCTGATACGCAGCAGCCCTGATGCTTGTCAAATATATCATTCGCAAATGTAACTTCCCATCCGGGCTGCTTATAAATAGGCTTCAGACGCCGATAACGACGATATGGGAACTGGAAAATCCAGCGAAAGCACTTTTCAATCTTCTGACTCTTACTATCTGATTCATTTGTGATCTCTTCTACAACCGCCCGCGCTTTCATCATCGTCCGGATCTTCTGCTCACCGGCCTGAGTCGGCTCTGCGATGCCGTTCCCGCTGATCTTAATGCCGTCTACTTCGGCTGATGAAGCCATCTTCCCGTTCTCTCTATCGAAATAATAGTAATCACCGCCTATTTTCCGCCAGCCGCGCAGAAAATCGCCGCTTTTATCTACATAATATGTACTGCCTGCCTGTGCTAAAAACTGATTTGCCGGCTTCCTACTCATATATTGAAACGGTTTCTTCGACAGTACAAACTCTCCGCCTTTGGAAATCGTAATTTTAATGCTGCCATCCGCAGATGCTATATATGGCTGGCAGAACTGCGCCGCAAATACGTGATTATTTTTATCATAACGGTATACATACAGCGAATCGCCGGCTTTAGATGAGCCCACATCTTGTACCGGAACCGTAAGATCTACATTTGTCTTATATCCGCTGCCAAAAGAAAAACGGAACGTCTTGACACCGCCTGATCGTATTTTGTTTTTCTCCATCGCCTTGAATACATCATCATGAAACGCGCCGGATGTATTACCTGCCCTTTTTTCCTCAAACAGCAGACATAATTCTCCTTCTGCCTGTTCCAGATCATCGGAATCTACTTTTATATAACGGCTGATGCCTTGTGTATCTTTGATTCTTACCTTCAGATTTTTGCCGCTTTCTGCTGCCGCTTTTACAGCTGCTTCCTGAAGCACGATGCCATTCGGCACAGCCACCTTTTCGCTGCTGTCTGATGGTGAAATCATAAGCGTTATCGTATCTGTTTTTTTATTTCCGTCAGCTTTCTTTATTACGTCTTCGCAGATCACAAGCTTTACGCTTGGCGCCGCTGCTAACAGCACGCTATTTATTTTGATCGGAACTATCATTGCCTGTCCGCTTTTCTTAACGCTCGTATCTACTGGTATAATGCTGATATCTGTTAGATTCCTGCAGCCCAAAAATGCTCCTGAATGAAGATCTGCCACACTGTCTGGTATCTCGATTTTTTTCAAAATGCTGCATTTTCTAAACGCCGATTCTTGAATTCCTACTACCTGATAGACACTGCCTGCATCTTCTATCCGCTCCGGTATGTTAATTGTACTTTTAACTTTCTCCGTGTATCCGGATACATAGCAGGTATGACCATCATACAGTTCATATTGAATCCCCTGCTTATCCGTATACGTCTCTGCGCCATCCGCTGTCTCTGACGATACTTCCATCCCGTCTGATGACTCCGTTGATGATGCTTCTGTGCCGCCTGTCGATACTAATACAGATCCTTCTGCGCTGTCTGGCATTTCTAAAGCTGATTCATTCTGCCCGACTGTATTCTGATCTCCTTCCAGTTCTTTTGCGTTTGCATGTAAAGAATTGCTAAAAAGAAGTAATACTGCCATAAAACCTACAAGTAAAAACACCCTGCCATTTTTTCTGCAAATTTTCAGTTCCATCTCCTACAATCCCTTCCGACCTCATTTGTCTTATTTTTACATAATTTAGCAGTCATAGACCATAATAAATTTATCACAAAAACGAGATGAATGCAATCATTATCTTTTCATGGAATCTCCAAATCGTAACCGTTTGTTACTATTTACAGCCTGCCACGTATTAACAATTCAGACAAAGTGTTGCATTGCGGCTTCGCGGACGCCGGGTGAGGGGAGCGGTTCCGTCTTCTGGAGACTTTTACAGAATGCTAAGAATCCCAAAGCATTCTGTGTTTACGTTGTAAATAATGACAGCTGCTCATACTTTTCGGGAAATTCACGCAGATACGCAAAGCACTTATCAACCTCATGTACAATGCCATTCTTTGTACACTTTTCCTGAAACAAAGCCATCAGCTCCCGGTTCCTGCCGCTTTGTATCTCATAGGCATAGCCATATTTACGGTGGTATCTCCCTTTCATACCCGGAAAATGTGTATCCAGCGCCTCGTAAAAATATTCTCTGTCTCCCTCTCGCAGCGTCACTCCCATCCCAAAGCAGATGATCCCATATACTCCGGCCTGAACGCATGACTCCAGAATTCCCTCAATATTCTCACGCGTATCGTTTAAAAACGGCAGAATCGGCGACAGCCAGACAATCGTAGGTATCCCATGCTCCTTCATGACCTGAAGCACCTTTACCCTTTCTTTTGTCGTACAGACATTTGGTTCCAGTATTCTGCACAAATTTTCATCATAAGTCGTCAGCGTCATCTGCACTACACACTTTGCCTTCTTATGAATGCTTCGCAATAAATCCAAATCTCTGAGAATCCTGTCTGATTTTGTCTGAACCGTCACACCGAATCCATAGCGGTCAATGATTTCCAGACATTTTCTCGTCATCCCAAGCGTCTCTTCACAATGCATATACGGATCACACATTGCGCCTGTTCCAATCATGCATTTTCTGCGTTTCGAGCGGAGCGCCTGTTCCAAAAGAGCCGGAGCATTCTGCTTTACCTCAATATCCTCAAAATCATGGTCAAATCCATAACAACTGCTTCTGCTGTCACAATATATGCATCCATGCGTGCATCCGCGGTATATATTCATCCCGTTATGAGCTGACAGGATCCCCCTGGCCTGAACAAAATGCATAGCAATGCCTCCCTGATTTTATATTAAATTTTAGACGGAACCGGCATCCCCGGCACCATACATGCCAAATCATCACTTACCTGTGCTACATTATGCCGTACATAATAAATAGTCTTGCTTGTACTTAGATTATAGCATTAGCAAAAAGAAATCACTATCATTTTTTAATATTATACAGTATGTTTCTGCCATTCAAATAAGGGGAGGGAATTTTGGATAAATCCTCAAGATCATGCCCTATAAGTACATCTCGCGGAAAGCATTTTTCAAACTCGTTCAAGAGTCCGCTTGTGGCAGCTGCTATAATTTTAGCTTGCCATATAGTTTTTAATACTATATAATATACTTCAGAGGTGAGAATATGACCATAGATAAAAAAGATCTTTTGAACAGTATTTTAGAAAGCTTAAACCGGATTGATTATATAAAGCCAGAAGATATTCCAAACATCGATCTGTATATGGATCAGGTTACTACTTTTATGGACGAGCAGCTTGCTGCTACAAAACGCTACCCGGATGATAAGATTTTGACAAAGACCATGATAAATAACTATACAAAGAATAATCTGCTGCCGCCGCCTGAAAAAAAGAAATATTCCAAAGAACATCTGCTGACACTGATCTTTATTTATTATTTTAAAGGGATATTAAGCATCAGCGATATTCAGAATCTTTTAAATCCAATCACAGATAAATATTTTTCAGACAGCAGCTCGCCGAATCTGACTGAAATCTATGAAGAAGTATTTGGTCTGGAAAAAAACGAAGCCGATATGCTGGCAAAAGATATTACCCGCAAATTTCAGACAAGCAGCCACACTTTTCCTGATGCTCCATCGGAGGAACGCGAAAACCTGCAGCTTTTTTCTTTTTTAAGTATGCTCAGCTTTGATGTATATGTAAAACGTATGCTGATAGAAAAAATTATTGATGCCAGGCTATCCGACCAGCCTAACGATAAGAGCAAAAAAAATAATAAAAAATAACCGGGCGTATGCTTTCCTTTCTGTTTCCAGACAAAAACAGCGGTAAAACTCTGCCAGTCTTACCGCCTGTTGTGTCGCTTTTCCAATGAAAACTGTTTTTTGTTTTACTCGAAACTGCCAGATCTTTTTCAGCGCTTGAACTTACGCATGGAAGCAGCATAAACACTACATTTTTGCACACTTCCGGCATTTCTTTTATTCTTGGTCATCTATATTTTTCTCATTCTTAATCAATGCTTCATAAATCGATATACCGAAACTTGATGCCAATATAGTTTCCACTGCATTATTCATATATCTATTTATGTCAATGCCCTTCATATTGAAAAAAATATGGATTAACATTAAGATAAACACTACGATTGCCACTGCGGCAGTTCCTTTTAAAAAATGCTTCATAGCCTGATACTTCCTTTCCAAAATAAATTGATTTACCGAAGGATAGTATACCATAGAAAACAGTTTTCCTTCAAAATAGTCATAAAATGCCCCATTTCGTACATAAGTGCGTCATTCCCCATACAAAACACGCATTTATTCATCATTTTTGCAGGACAGCCTTGATACGAAGAATGACATAAAGTATAATTAGGGAAGTAAATATCGAAAGAAGGAATCTATAGAAATGTTATTGTCTTTTTTTGAGCTTTCTCTTGCTATTCGTAATGTATGGCCAAAACGTATGAGTCTCAAAGCGTTTATCGTTCTTTATATGCTGCTGTTGCTTGCCGGGATGCCTATAACACTCCTGTCCTGCATACCGTACGGTCTGTTCGCTATTCCTGCGGTAGTTTGTATTTATGGATTAGTTACCTGCCGGGAAACCGCCGCACAAAATGTTTGTATGGGCATGATTGGATTTGTACTTACTGTCATAACAAATAATTTTTTGACAAATTTTCTGCACATGCTGATTCCCCTGTCTTTTATCAAACAGAAGTATGTCTCTTTTGAGGTCAGGCTGATTTACACTTTTCTTTTTTATTTGATGACACTGTTCTGCGGCAGACTGATTAAAAAAATATTGCTATCATCAAAAAGTGTTTTACGCCTTCCGCAGACATGGTATCTGATTGATGCCGCATCACTGCTCCTTATAACCACCTATCTGTTCGATAATTTGATTCCAGGGCAAAACGGTTCGATTGGCAGATTGATATATAATAATTTCCTGCATGTTTCAGGTTATCTGCTTGTTATGCTTTTTTTGCTTCTGGCGATGCGCTGTTCCTATCTGGACAAAATACAGACAGAATCAAAGCAGAAAGCCCTGTTGGATTTACAGGACTACACGCACAATCTGGAAACGATGTATCATAGTCTGCGCTCCTTTAAGCATGATTACATTAATATTTTACTCTCTATGTCCGGTTATATTGAAAATAACGATATGGACGAATTAAAGCAGTTTTTTGAAGCCAAAATCTTCCCCACCAAGAATCTGATTGCTCAAGGTGATTACAAACTGACTCAGCTTAGTAATATTGATGTATTGGAAATCAAGAGCCTGCTCTCTGCAAAAATGATTTACGCCCACGAGTCAGGGATTGATGTCACGATTGACATTCCCGACAGAGTGGAAAGTTTTTCAATGGATACTGTAGACCTTGCCAGAATACTGGGAATTTTTTTAGATAATGCGATTGAAGCCACGACTATGACCAAACAGCCGCAAATAGGCTTAAATATCATACGGCATGAGACTGGTGTGTCAATCACAATAAGCAACCGCTTTCAGGATAACGGCGCAGTATTACATAATTTAAAGCAAAAAGGGGTTAGTACTAAGTCCGGACATCAGGGAATCGGGCTTTCCAATGCCCAGAAAATCATCAATTCCTATGACAATGTACTGTTGGAAACAACTATGCAGTGCGGCTGTTTCATACAGCGCATGGAACTTGCTGACAGAAAGGAATAAATGAATTTTCAAGAGTGCGGCATTGTATGGTTTCATGCAGCACATGGAACTTGCTGACAGAAAGGAGTGACATCATATGCTAGACATTTTTGTGTGCGAGGATAATGCCGTACAGCGGCAGGCTATCGTACAAATCATTCAAAATACCGTTCTGATAGAAGAACTGGATATACAGCTGGTTTTAAACACAGGAGACCCTTACGTACTGCTGGAAAAAATCAAGACCAGCCAGAACACAGGTATTTATTTCCTTGATATCGACCTTGGCAGCGATCTGAACGGAATGCAGCTGGCAAAGCAAATCAGATTATTTGACCCTCGCGGTTTCATCATTTTCATAACCGCACATTCTGAACTAAGCTACATGACCTTCCAGTACCGGGTGGAAGCTATGGACTTTATATTAAAAGATAACCCTGCAGAAACGAAGGTGAAGATCAGAGAATGCCTGTTAAATGCAATGGAACGTTATACACTACAGACCAACAAGACACACAAAGTGTATACGATTGAAACCGGCGGACGAAAAATCAGCATAAATTATGATGATATTTTATTCTTTGAAACCTCCTGCAATCCCCATAAAGTCATTCTTCATGCAGCAGGCCGGCAAATTGAATTTTTCAGCACCATAAAAGAACTGACGAACGCATTAGACGGTGATTTTGTGCGCTGCCACCGGTCATTCCTGGCAAACAAAAAGAACATAAAAGAAGCAAACACGAAAAACCGCATCATCTATTTTACCAATGGAGAAACCTGCCCTATGTCCACAAGAAAAATGAAAGGACTCTGAAAGCAGCTTTCCCACGTCCTGCAAAAGCTCCTTTTTCCCCTTCTGCATAAAAGGAGCTTGAAAATGCAGCATTTCCAACATCAGTCTTTATTTATCAGACGCTTTAACGCCATATCATATCCATCATGTCCATAATTCAGCGCTCTGTTTACTCTGCTGATTGTCGCCGTAGAAGCGCCTGTCTTTTCCGCAATATCCATATATGTCCGGCTGTCCCGCAGCATATGCGCAACTTCAAACCGCTGGGATAATGCCTGTAACTCATTTACGGTACATATATCTTCAAAAAACTGATAACACTCTTCTCTGTTTTTAAGAGTCAATACTGCGTCAAATAAGCGGTCTGCCGCTTCTGTCTTAAGATCTCTCCCCATATCCGTGCTCCTTGTACATATAAATCTCTGTTTGAAATTTTAGCATATTAACCCTTTAAAGTAAACAGCTAAAATAAACTTGTAAGCTGCAGAGTACGTAAAAAAGTACGTAAAGACGTGTAAATTATGCCAAGAGCCTCAATAATAAATGCTAGTTATCTACAGAAAGAAATTATACTGACGAGCTGCTTATAACGAATGATATAAAAAGTGTAAAGCCTGATTAAATGACTTGCAATCAGTCATGGTATCTTTTATAATGCATGTTGATAGTTTATCAAAAAAAGAAAAAGTCATATTTCAAAAAGGAAATATCTGGCATAGTTATGATCAAATGTAACCACTGCCATAGGAAAGAAGGGATTCACATGGAAAACCGTATAGATATGCTCAACGGCTCACTGGGAGATAAGATTATCAAATACGCAATACCGCTTGCTGTAACCGGAGTTCTGCAGCAGCTGTTTAACGCGGCAGACCTTGCAGTCGTCGGACGTTTTTCCGGCAAGGAGGCGATGGCGGCAGTGGGAGGAAACGCACCTGTCATCGGACTGCTGATTAATCTTTTTGTCGGAATTTCTCTTGGGAGTAATGTCATTATCGCAAGATCCATCGGCCAGAAGGATAATGAGAATATTTCAAAGTCTGTACATACATCGGTAATTATCGCACTGCTCGGAGGACTGCTCCTTGCGGTGCTGGGTGAGCTTCTGGCACCTGTCATCGTAAACATGCTGGATGTACCGACAGATGTATATCCTCTGGCGGTAAAATATCTGAGGATTTATCTGGCCGGAATGCCGGTCATTCTGCTTTATAACTTTGAGGCGGCAATTTTCAGAAGCTGTGGAAATACTCAGACACCGTTGGCTGCGCTAGTAGTGTCCGGCATTCTAAACGTTATCCTCAACCTGTTTTTTGTTCTGGGATTGGGGATGGATGTAGACGGTGTCGCGGCAGCAACCGTACTATCCAATCTCGCCAGCTCAGCCATTCTGTTCGCGGCATTGATGAAAACGAACCTGCCGGTTCGAATCAATCTTCGAAAAATACGGGTATATGGCGATGTCCTTGGGCAGATCTTAATCATCGGGATTCCTTCCGGCATACAAGGAATGATATTTTCATTCGCGAATATTATTATCCAGTCAGCCGTCAACAGCCTTGGAACTACCGTGATGGCGGCTTCTTCGGCGGCTTATAATCTGGAAATCTTTTCCTACTATATTATGAATTCCTTTGGTCAGGCCTGCACGACATTCGTAGGTCAGAACTGCGGAGCCGGGAATGGCGGCCGCTGCCGGAAGACACTAAAGCTCTGCCTGATGCAGAGCCTGATAAGTACCGCGGCAGCCAACGGTATCATTTTGCTGTTCAGCCGGCCGCTGCTTGGCATTTTTAATACAGATCCGGCTGTAATCGCTTCAGGGCAGGTCCGGCTGCGCTATATATTTTTCGCGTATCTGTTCAGCTTTGCGCAGGAAGTACTGTCAGGTTATTTGAGAGGCTTTGGCATTTCTTTCATACCGGCGGCATGTGCAGTGATCGGGATCTGCGGAGTGCGGCTTACATGGATCTTTACAGTTTTTCGACAGGCGCCATCCTTTGCAACGATTATGCAGGTATATCCGATTAGCCTGTGTATCACTGCGGCAGCAATTCTGGTCATCACATTGTTCGTGAAACCGTCGAGGAAACTGAAAGGAGAAATCTGCTGAACCGTCCTTTTTAGGCCTGATCTTGACCACCTTTCAATAAGCACGAATAGGAATACGGCTTGCCATGCATCCGGCCCCTCGCCAAAGGTATCGTATCATACACAGCCTACATCCTGCGCAGCCCTTTTGGATAATGGTTCTTCAGCGTCCCCTGCACCGCTTTGCCCCAGCCGAGCGAGCAGCCTGACACGGTCACAAGCACCCACCCTTTTTGATAAGAAGGGCAGCTTACTGTCTCTCCGCGCAGATACCGCTCTGGTTCTTCCAGCTCCAGTACTTGTCTTGCCTCCTTTGGATGAAGCGCCATCGCCATTGCATGGGAAGGTTCAAATCGATTTTTTTTGCAGCAGCCCATCTGCAGCCCGGCCCGCTGTACCTTTAATCCATCCAGACTGCTGATTCCAGCGGGCTTTAGATAGAGCTGGTCGCCAAATAGCTCCAGACTGCCTGCTTTCATCTGTGCTTCGATCTGTTCATATCGCTCCTGTGACAGCGTTTCCCGGCAGAATTCCTCTACAGCCTGCTGCATTTCCCGTGTGCTGTACTTCTTCTTATCAATCCTCTCCTTTGATCTGCCTATACGGCTTTTCGATACACTTCTGCCCGCATCCGTATAAGACTGTGCCGTTGTATCTATACCGGAAATCCTCTCATAGGCCGCGCTTCTGTCCGCATCCATACAAAGCCGTGCCGCAAAATGTCCTTCGCCGCGCTGCAGATGCGGCCAGATCTGCTCACTTTGTTCGAGTGTAAACTGCGGATACTCTTTCAACAGCCAATTTATCATATCTTCATTTTCCATAGGTGCAAATGTGCAGGTCGAATAAACGAGTATCCCGCCCGGACGCAGCATTTTCACTGCCTGTGACAAAATGTCCCGCTGTCTTTTCGCGCAGATCTCTACCTGCGCAGAACTCCATTCCCCACGCGCTTCTATATCCTTTCGAAACATACCTTCGCCGGAACACGGGGCATCGACTGCAATCCGGTCAAAAAATGCCGGAAAGCGCTCTGCCAAGCGCTCCGGCGTTTCATTCAGAACCACTGCATTTACAGCGCCTATACGTTCCATATTTCGGGAAAGTATTTTCGCCCGCTCCGGCACTATTTCATTCGATACCAAAAGCCCTCTCCCCCTAAGACGCCCGGCGATCTGTGTGCTCTTTCCTCCCGGTGCCGCGCATAAATCCAGCACTTTTTCACCAGGTCTGGGATCTAACAGCTCTACAACACGCATAGCGCTCGGCTCCTGAATATAATAAGCACCGGCTTCATGCAGCGGCAGCTTTCCCGGCTGAGCATCCGACGGATAATAAAAGCCTTCCTGTGCCCAACCTACCGGCTCCAGCGATATATGATAAGCTGCCAGTAATGATGCCAGCTTCTCTTTCTCGATTTTTAACGGATTATAACGCAGGCCATACACCCTCTCTTTTTCAAAACATGCTAAAAAATCACCATAGGATTCTCCCAGCTGGCTTTTCATTCGTTCTTTAAAATCCTGCGGAAGCTCCACTGCTCTCCTCCTTCTCATTACTAACCATCCATCTTCGTATTATAAAACAGCTGACCACACACTTTTTCTTATGATATGATGCTGGGGTCAAAAGGTCATCAGATGAAAAATTGTATTCATTGTTTGCGAATTGCGTGATTTTTAATTGAGTTTGAATATGCGTATCATATTGTAAATCAGACTCAATTCTAATTCAATTAACACAATTTGAGCCTTCCCTACCTTTTGACCCCAACATCATGATATCTAACTATGCTCTATTCTCCAAAGACTTTCTTATGAAATCTAACTGTGCTCTATTCTCCAAAGACTTTCTTAATCAGACTGTCCAGCTCCTGCCATGCATCAGTATTCTCGAATTCACGCAGCTTATCCGCTACCGTACGATAATACCATTTATGCATATCTTTTCGTTTTTCATTAAATCTCTGCCAGAATTCATCGCCATGCTTACAGCAGCCCTCATACGTTGCCCGCATATTTGAGAGCTTATCGGACAGCGCGATGATCTTGACATCCATTGACTTATTGTCCAGACTGTCAATGAACTCCTGCTTGCGGATTTTCCATGTTTCAGACGGCTTTTGCCCGATTCTCTTATCCTCGCTCTCATGCTGCACCAACTGCGCGATACGTGCCCCGAAAGCGTCTTCGATGTCTTCTGCGCTATAACGAGTGTCTTCGATGATGTCGTGTAACAGCGCTGCAATAATAAGATCCTGATCTCTTGTCAATGTCATAGCAATCAGCGCCGTTTCAATCGGATGAACAATATATGGTATTGATGAGCCTTTCCGCACCTGCCCTTTATGCGCCGTCATGGCAAACTCCAAAGCCCTCTCAAAAGTATTCCTGCTCGCTTCATCTTCAGAAAAAAGCTCCTCTGGATCTGGTTTTGTCCTGCCTCGATCAGCCAGCGCACATGCCCGCTCCAACACATCTCCGGCATCATCCTTTAACAATATGTAAGGAGTATGCTCCAGCACATTGGAAAACAGCGCCCCTTCCGGCTGTTCCAAAAGCATATGCAGCATTTCCTGATCTGAGATAATAAACACATCTACGATGGAAACAGCGCTCTCCTGCGCATCTACTCCTTCACCTCTCTCACAGCAGAAATCACTGCCCAGCATCCCCGGAAAAAAAATCAGATTTACATTTCCCAGTTCTTTGGCACGTTTACATAATCCGCGAATCATATGTGATGAATAATCCATATGTGCACTGCTCATCAATACGCCTATCGTTGTCATTCCTACTCCTCCTGCTCCTCCTGCGATGTCTCAAATAATTCCATGATACGGCTCAATACATTTCCTTCTGTCGGTGCCGCTTCCAAACGATCATAGGAATAATCCTCGTTTACGACACCCAGATAAAACTCTTCTTCGTCCTCTTCCGTCCCCTTTTCAATCAGATAATAACTGACATTCTCTGTCTGCGGATTCCATACAAAATAAATCTCACGGCAGTTCGTCTTATACAGATGCTGTGACGGCACTACAACCTGCATAATATTCAAATCTTCCCTGATATTCAGCTCCATCATCTCAAACTGCTTCGGCGCATATGGACACTGTCCCTCCTGCTTAGCTTCCACGTAAGGCACCCGATACATCTCGCACAGCAGCTCACTGGTCACACTTTGTATAAAATCCAGCTTCTGCGTAAACAGCTTTTCCGGTATCTGATGGAATTCGACAAAATGCCTTGTCACCATTCGAAAATCTTCGAGCTTCATTGTAATCGCTTTCGGCTTTGCCTGTGCTGCCTGCTGCTCTACCTGACGGCTTAATTCGAGCATCTGCGTCTTTAGTATCAGATTATCATGATAAGGATTCAGCACGATTCCCAGCACCTGTGACGGATTGTCCAATAGTAAAGATACACACTGCATATATTTCATTTTTAACATTCCCTGATATTTTTGATCCAGAGGAATTTTTTTTATCGAAGTAAAAGACGGCATATATAAATCGCCTTCTGGGTTTTTAATAATGTAGGGCTTTAGGCCCTCATTGTTCGGCTTAATCATGGTTGGAATAAACAGTTCGGTATCCTTTAAGGCAAATACTAACTGCGAGAGTCTCTCTTTATCCTGCTTTTCGGCATACGAAGCCATGACCTCTTCCAGCTTCGTATTGTCAATATCCGGCATTCTATAATCATTTTCGCTCGTCTTATTTTCGTTTTCACTCATCTTATTTTCATTTTCACTCATCTTATTTTCAATATCCTTCATTTTATTTTCATTTTCACTCATTGTCCGCTCTCATTCCTTAACTTTATTTTATACTATTATGAATTTAAATCAACAAATTCATTCAGCTGAACTGTTATCAGTATTCTAACGCATTCGGTGTAGTTTTTCCACACTTTTTTAGATTATTTTATACATTCGTCACAGTTCAGATGAAGTGTTACATTTTGGCAGGCCAGACGCTAGAGCGTGTTTGAAAAATGCTTTCCGTGAGATGTACCCACAGGGCATGATCTG
>CANDMV010000013.1 GCA_947385875.1 uncultured Eubacterium sp.
GAGCAGAGGACTGAAAATCCTCGTGTCTCTGGTTCGATTCCGGAACTGGGCATTAGAGGTAGAAGTCCTTATAGTTATTCTATTTGTGATGATTATAAGGATTTTTGTTTTGTAGGATTTTTACTTACTTTAATCTTTATCACCTTCCCTTCTGAGCAAGGGTATCTATAAGATAAACAGAACATTGCTGCTCTGACGTGACTCAACCGCCTCCGTCTTATCTAGCTAAAATAAAAAGTGGATGCTGCTTGCAAATTCTACAAAATATCCTATATATTGTCTATTAATTTCACCTATTGTCAGTTAGTTTCATAGTTTTGAAATAAACACATATAAAGTAGATAAAATAGGGATTGACAGACAGACATTTTCATGGTATCATTTTAATCGTTCGTAAGCGAGACCGACCAATGAAGGAGGATTTAAATGTGATTAGTCAGTATTTATTGGGTTTCACGAAATCTTTCCAAATAGTTGGCAGAGAAGAGATTTATTCTCGTATATTTAGCTCGATTCTAGAACTGGATAATTCTGAATATATGGGATACTAGCTCAGGTGGTAGAGCACTTGACTTTTAATCAAGTTGTCGGGGGTTCGAATCCCCCGTGTCTCATTAAACCTTATGGATACTATTTGTGTGGTATCTATAAGGTTTTTTTATTCGTAAGATTACTGTGCAATCAGTAACCGCTATTTTGAATCATAACTGTTATTTTGTGTTTCTTAGAGCATCTTGCCATTTTTTCATATTCGTAATATACTATAACAAAAAATAAAGGAGCTTTTTACAATGAAGATAAAAAGCAGAAAGAAGAGGCTGTCACATAAGAGATTATGTAGTATGTTAGCGTTGATGGTCTTTTTGGTAATTATGATGCATACTATACTATCAGATTTTATGACAGCAGCTGCGGCAGGGACTGGAGGTATAAAAGGTAATATTCTGCCGGCAGGATATGTTACAGAGAATCAGATGAAGCTTGCGAATCCGTGGTCTGAAGTGAATGATGGTCCTCTATACAGTGTCATGCGTAAGGCACAGGAAGGCCAGAAAGTTACGATTGCTTTTATCGGGGGTTCTATTACAAGAGGAACGATGTCAGTCGGCTCAAGAGATGATAGTATGAATAAAAAGCTGACATATGTTGATTATTTTACTGACTGGTGGTATAAGAAATATCCCAAAGCAGATCTGCATTTTGTGAATGCAGGAATTAGTGCCACAGACTCTTATCTGGGAGTTCACCGTGTGCAGAAGGATGTATTGGATAAAAAGCCAGATCTTGTGGTTGTAGAATTTGCGGTGAATGATAAAGAAACCTATTACCATAGACAGGCTTATGAAAATCTGATTCGAAAAATATTAGATTATGATACCAAGCCGGCAGTCATGCTTTTATTTATGTCAAAGCTGAACGGATGGAGCTGTCAGATGCAGCAGGCGCAAGTAGGGCTGCAGTATAAGCTTCCAATGCTTAGTTACACAAATGTCATGCTGGACATGATTAGGCAGGGAATCTATACGATCGAAGAGCTGTCTGGAGATGGTATTCATCCATCGGCGCTTGGATATGCGGTAGTAGGTGAAATATTGGTCAGGTATCTTGACGAAATCAGTGAAAAGACGGTGGGTCAGGTATCTTATGATAAGGTGACGAAATCCTATATTACATCTAAGAAATACAGCAATGCAAAAATACTGACATGTAAAGATATTAAAATCAATAATTTTGGTACCTTTGAAGAAAGTCAAAAAAGCAGAACATTTAAAAATAATTTGACATGCAGCAGCGGAGACGGAGATCTGACATTTACTGTGACATGTAAGAACATAGGCATCATATATGCGAGACAGATTAATGGCAGAGGAGGGCAGTTTGATGTCTATGTAGACGGAAAAAAGACGGCAACTATAGATGCAGATCATTCACAGGGGAGAACGAATAATGCTGGTACTATTCCATGTTATTCATCAAATAAAAAGAAAAGCCATACAGTAAGAATTGTGCGCAGCCCAAAATCAACAGGCCGTGTTTTGACTATATATGGTATTTTAGTGTCAAATTAATCGAATCGATGCATTGAATTATACAAGAAATTGTGGTAAAATATTTACATATGCACTGAGAAAAAGAGGATTGGTTATGTCTTATAATATGGAAAAAAGTACCATTCTTGTAATAAGTGATAATGAATCAGAACGTCAGACTTTAAATAGAATATTAAGTAATGAATATAAGCTGCTGCAGACAGGCAGCGGGAGAGATGCACTGCGTATGATGTGTCAGTATGACAGGCAGATTGCGGTAATTTATTTGGATTTAGATTTGAAAGCGGAAGCATCGCCTGATTTTGAACTATTATCTTATGGGAAAGAAATAGATCATATAGAGCTGTCTGACGATATAAATGGATACGAGTTATTGAAGCACTGGCATGAGGATTTGGCAATTAATCATATTCCTCTTATTGCTGCTGCACATAATCAAGATTTTCAAGCAGAATCTGACAGCCTGAAAGCAGGTGTGTGGGATTTTATCCATATGCCTTATGATGCTGATCTTATCCACTATCGTATTAAAAATGTAATTGGAAGAAGTGAGACACAGACAGCCAGGCATATGCGGTATCTTCATGAATTTGATGAAATGACAGGAATTTATAACCAGAGAATGTTTCTTCTCAAGACAAGTGAGATGCTTCGTAAATATCCAGAAAAACAGTTTGTGTTTGTGCACATGGACATTAATAATTTTCATCTGGTCAATGAGTTTTATGGTGTGCATGAAGGTGACAGCCTGCTGAAATATATAGCAGGCTTGCTTGTCGTCATGTCTGAAAATATAAAACATTTTAAATATGGAAGATATGCTGCGGATGTTTTCTGCTTTTGTATGCCTTATAAAGACAGAGGGAATGTGATTCAGCTGATCGAGCGCCTGAGGGAAGATATTAATCGGTATCATTTTGAACATGTACTTGTTCCGGTATTTGGTATTTATATTGCAGACCATAGTGTAAATAATACTCACACCATTAGTGATTATGCGCGTCTTGCGTCAAAGCACTGTAAAGACAATTATATACAAAATTATGCTTTTTATGAGCATGATATGAACGAAAAAATTATTTGTGAACAAAAGATCATTAACAGAATGAAGACAGCATTATCAAAGGAGCAGTTTGTATTATATATTCAGCCGAAATACGACCTTCATTCCAACCGGATCAATGGCGGTGAAGTGTTGGTGCGATGGGCAGTACCAGAAGAAGGGTTATTAAAGCCAGGGGAATTTGTGCCGTTATTTGAGCGTAACGGATTTATTACGGAGCTGGATTATTACATATGGGAACATACCTGCCAGGTGATCCGACGATGGCTGGATGAAGGAAAAAAACCATTTCCGGTATCCGTTAATATATCGAGAATCAGCCTTTATAATCCGCAGCTGGCAGATGTTATTATGGAATTGGTAAATAAATATAATATTCCTACGAGGCTTCTGCATCTTGAATTGACTGAGAGTGCATGTACAGATAATGCAGAAGAAATAAAAGATACTATGCAGAAGCTGAGAAAATGCGGTTTCTGCATATTGATGGATGACTTTGGCAGTGGATATTCATCGCTGAGCGTTTTAAAGGAAATACCGGTTGACATTTTGAAAATAGATATGCATTTTATCTCAGGGAATGATATGTCGAGCAGAGGCAAGAATATTCTTGCTTCAGTTGTACGCATGGCAAAATGGCTGAATATGTCAGTGATTGTAGAAGGAGTAGAAAAAGAGTCACAGGTTGCATTTTTAAGAAGCATAGGCTGTGAATTTGTACAAGGGTA
Organism: uncultured Eubacterium sp.; assembly: GCA_947385875.1. Taxonomy (GTDB): domain Bacteria; phylum Bacillota; class Clostridia; order Lachnospirales; family Lachnospiraceae; genus Eubacterium_J. The sequence continues at coordinate 3,843 of CANDMV010000013.1, forward strand.
TTACATCGCAAAGCCGATGCCGGTAGACGAATATGAAAGAGTGGCTTTTGGCGGGTTTAAAATACAAAAAGAGATAAAAAACAGCCTGAAAATGGAAACAGATATCGTATGGGATGCATCTCCTGAGACGGATCTGATATTTTCTAATATGCTTCAGGCAGTGGCTCTGTATGAATATGTACCAGGCAAAGAAACCATTGACCGGATACGTGCCAATGATGCCTATTATGATCTGATGGGAGATGATGATCTGGTACAAAACAGGAAAGGTATGCAGAACGCTGTAGATAAAGAATGCCGTAAGGAAGTCATTCAGGCATTTGAAGCGGTATCACGATCAAAAAAAGTCTCACAGTGTGTATATCACCGTACAAATGAAAACGGCAGTGTACAATGGATAGAAATGAAGTTAAAATACATTAACTCAGTCGCGAATCGAAATGTGATCTTTTCTTCCATGTCTGACGTTACCGATCAAAAAGAAATCGAACGGGAGCTTCACAAGTACCGGAAAGCAATTATTGCGTCAGAAAATAAAGTAGAGACTATTTTAATTGTAGATGATATTAAAATGAACCGCCAGATTCTGCGTAGCATGTTTGAAAGTGAATATAATATCTTAGAAGCAGCTGACGGCAGGGAAGCATTAGACATCGTTTATAAAAATGGCAGTATGATTAATCTGATTTTATTAGATGTGGTTATGCCGGTTATGGACGGCAGAGAGTTTTTGGAGAGAAAGAGTGCGGATATTTCAATCGCAGACATTCCTGTTGTAGTGATTACACTGGATGATTCTCCGCAGCAGCAGATCAACGCTCTTTCTCTGGGAGCGAATGATTATGTGGTCAAGCCGTTTATTCCAGAGGTCGTAATCCGCAGAGTGTGTAATGTCATGGAATCACAAAAGCGCGTGGGAGAGGTTCTTCAGAGTACGGAAAATAATGTAAATATAACGGAGCTGTACGATTATCCGACGGGTTTGTATAACCGGAATACGGCAGGAAAAATGATACGTGATTCAAGACGGAGCAGGCAGGGAATGCAGGCACTGCTTTTGATCAAGATCGGCAATTTTTATCAGGTAAATGAGCGTTATGGCCATACTGCGGTAGATAAGGCGATTCAGGATTTTGCGGCTAAGCTGCGCAGCTGTTTTAGAAAAGGAGATATTTTGGCACGATATGGCGGAGACGAGTTTGTAGTTTTTGTCTTAGATGTACCGTCATGGAAATTTATAGAAGAAAAATGCAATAAGCTGATGAAGGAAATTCATCTATTGGTTCAGGATGAGGCTGATTTAGAATGCTGGATCGGAGCTGCGGTAGCTTCTGAGGAGAATAAAGATCAGAACTTTTTTATGGAGCTTTTGGGGCAGGCAGATCAGGCTTTGAATCAGGCGAAGCAGAAAGGCAAAAATCAGTGGCATTTATATGAAGGGATATGATTGAATTATGGCACAGGAAAAGAAGTATAAGCTTGGTGAATATGAGTTTAGAACAGAGCAGGAATATAGGGAAGCTGCAGCAGATCTAAAGCGGATTAAGGGGATTATGGACAAATATGATGTGTCTAATCCAGAGCAGGCAAAAAAAATCCTTGCTACGGTAAAGGCACATCCTGAGTCACTCCGGTCCCCCTATGGCAGAAAATTTATAGAGAAGTTGGAGAATGCGGCAGGTGTATCTTCGGCTGCAGGATTTGATACGCAGAAGACGGCTAAACGGGAGGAGAGTAAGAAAAGAGAGAAAAAAATAAAAAAAGAAAAAGTTAAGAGAGAAAGAAAAAGAAATGCTGACGGGACTGAAAAAGAAAAATTTCAAATATTTACAGTCCGTAATTTTGTGGCAGGAATTATTATTATTGCCTGTGTTGTCGTATTCAGCGTTTTTGCACCAAGAATATTTTCATTTAAAGGAAATGGGGAAAATAATGAAGATATACGGGCAAATATGATTAGTTCATACGCTAAGAATCAGGCGGAGCTGAAAGAAAAACTGTATACGTATTATTATAATGTAGTAGGTGAAACAGAAGAAGAAGCACAAAAAGATGCGCAGGAGGGCATGAGTCATTATGTGCTCGATTTATCTGAACGGACAATCAGCAGTATGACGGAATCTGAAATATCAGATGTATATCAGCAGCTGGTTGAAGGAGGAGATATTCAAAATAACAGTTTTGTTGAACCGGCAGAAATCACTGTGCTGAAAGAAAAGCTGCTTGCAGCAGGGCTTTCCGGCAATACCGGTAATGGTTCAGAGGGTGAGACAGCTGTAGTGGCAGCTATAAACAGCATGATGGATTATCAGCACCGCATGTATTATTCACTCTGTCATAATTATTCCCTGCTTGGTTATGAAGAGGAACAGTATGAAGCATTTGCAGCGGAAGACATGGAGGCTTTGTTTGGAGATGTCATTTATTCTTTTAATATGACTGAAGAAGAAAAACAGGCATATTTTGAAAGCTTTCAGAAAAAGGGATTGATTAAGGATAATCAGATCGTCCGCTTTTCAACAGATCCTACTGCATACAATCTGCCGGACCTGACTCCGATGATTGATGTATCTTTGAAGGGAGAAGATACAGAATCTTTTGAGTGCAGTATGATTAGTTATGCACCGGCAGCAAGTGTATTTTATGAAATCCATTCGGGTGATAAAACCGGGTATATGTGCTTTCGAAATAATGGAGGGAATACAGAATATATCGAGGTGGATGAGGATACATCGGTAACAACTCAGGGAGATTTCTTTATTTATAAGGATTCAAAATTGACAGAAGGGAGATGGTTTTATAATCAGCAGCATATTGGAATTCTGCTGAATGGAGATTCTAGCAGCGCGGTCAGCTGTGTGTATGATTTGACATATTGATTATTTATGAGCGTCAGCTTTTTATAGCAGTTTATTCTGATGTGCGAGTATAGTGAAGCCGCAGACTGAGCTGTAACATAGACAGTGCATTTATTTAGGGAATATGTGGACGTATACATATTACTTGGATAAATGTACTGTCTTTTTATGATGCAACAATGCAGACTGCTTGTTACTTTTCACACTATGATCAGACACCCGCTGTCTGGTCAGGGCTAAAGAATGCGGCTTGACAAGCATCTGGCCCCTTACTAAGGGCGAGTATGCTATGCAAATGCGGGTGAGCTGATTCGGGCAAAAGAGTATAACAGAAAAGATGGAGGGATTGATGTGTGTACGGCAATAAAAGAGATGATTGAAGAAGGAAGAAGAGAGGGAAAAGAAGAAGGAAGAAAAGAAGGAAAAGAAGAAGGAAAAGAAGAAGGAAGAAAACAGGGAAGAAAGGAGGGAATGAAGAGAGGCAGACGAAATGGATTGAAAGATGGAAGGCGGATAGAAAAGGTCAGAATAGTCCGCAGAATGATACAAAATAATATGTCAGATGAAGAGATCTGCGGCATTGCAGGATGCAGCAAGGAATTTATACAGAAAGCACGCCAGAATAAGTTTGAACAAATGCCGTATCTTAAATAATTTTTCCGCACCCTAGAGCGTGTTTGAAAAATCATTCCTGCGATCTGCACTCCCCACTTTGCGGATAATTCATCCCAAATTTAATCAACGTAGCCCGCTACGACTCATAAATTTGGGATAAATTCTCCACAAAGTGTGAAGCATATCATGCCCTGTGGGTACATCTCGCAGAAAGCATTTTTCAAACACGCTCTAGCCAAAAAGCGGCTGCGCTGTAAATCTATATAAAAAGTTATTTTTTTACTGAATACATAAAGAAGAGGAGGGGAAAAGAAATGATGCTTACAGCTTTTGGAGAGGAATTATTGTCATTTTTCATGGAAATATTTAAAGCGGCAAGTGCATTCGGCGTGGCATATATTATATATGTGATTTATCTATTTAAGACAAAAAAGATCATAATATCACGCTAGGGAATATGTTTTGACGTAAGAAAAGGTTTTGTTAAGACAGCGCTTTTATTTGAGAGTTATGCAGGTTCGGCCTGCTGCCCGGATAAAGGCGCTGTTTTAGCATTCGGCTTGTGTAAATGTATGCAGGCTGATCCAGACAAAAGATATTGCTAAATGAACAGTAGGATGGAAAGCGGAGGGCGGGGGATAGGAAAAAATGACAGTCAGACAGTCTGCCTGTTGTACTGTATCAGTCTGCAGGGAATGCAAAAATATGATGTAAAATAAAAAGAAAGATGCTATAATGTTAAAAGCATTATTAAGACACGGACATAATTATGAATTAATATAAAAAGATCAGGATGAGGAGGAAAATTGGGCAGAAAAGACACCGTAACAAAAGAATATATGCGCAATCCTGTCGTGTTTGCGGATGCATTCAATAAATACCTGTACCGCGGCAGACAGGTGATAAAGCCGGAAAAATTAAAGAGGCTAGATACAGCGGAGATCTCTGTTCCATATGGGAGCGGCGATGCAGGGGTGCCCCAGCAGAGATATAGGGATGTGCTGAAAGCTGCAATGACTGACGGAAATATGGCGTACTGCATCCTTGGAATAGAAAACCAGTCTGATATCCATTATGCGGCTCCGGTAAAGAACGGCCTATATGATTTCATGCAGCTTGCACATCAGGTATCGGAGACAGCAGGGTCGCATAAGCGGGGAGAAGGGAAGAATGCGGGCGGAGAAGGCAGCAGGCCTTCACAGGGAGAGTATCTGAGCGGATTTTATAAGACAGACCGGCTGCTTCCGGTAATAACGCTGACCATATTTTATTCGGCAGAAGAATGGGATGGGCCGCTGACGCTGCGGGAGATGTATTCTGACTTGGATGATACAGCCGCGCAGTATGTGCCGGACTACCGGGTCAACCTGATCGCGCCGGGAAATATGACTGACGGAGAAATAGAGGAGTTTCAGTCAAGCCTGAAAGAAGTCGTGCAGTATATCAAGTATTCCGGGGACAGGGAAAAACTGCAGGAAGTGATACAGAAAAATAAGAATTTCCGCAGGCTTGAGCGCCAGGCAGCGGAAGTGATCAATGTGACAACAAATTCAAAACTGAAATATGCAGAGGGACAGGAGGAAGTGGATGTGTGTGCCGCAATCGAAGAAATGAAAATGGACAGCAAAATAGAAGGCAAAATAGAAGGTTCTGTTGAAACCTATAGGGAAGTTGGTTATTCAATAAAGGATACAATTAAGCATGTGGCTGAGAAATTCAGTCTTTCCCTTCAAAAGTCAGAGGAAGAAGTCAGAAAATACTGGAAATAATAAGAAAGCTAATTTTTTATTTTAAGACAAAACGGATTGTAAGATCATGGATTGAAAGATGGGAGGCAGATGGAAAAAGAATAGTCCGCAGAATGTGTCAAAATAAAATGCCAGAGAAGGAGATCTGCCGCATAGCAGGATGCAGCAGAGAATTTGTACAGAAAACGAATCATAATATCACGTTAAAGAATATGTTTTGACGTAAGAAAAGGTTCTGTTATGACAGTGCTTTTATTTGAGAGATATGCAGATGCGGCCTGCTGCCCGGATAAAGGCGCTGTTTTAGCGTTCTAACAATAAAAATAATAATATCTAAAATAGTTTGAATATGCTTAGATCTTATGGTACAATACATTTGAAGCATATTTTCTATATACAGTGTACTAAGACACTGCATGACAGCGGACATCCGTCCGGTCAATAGGGCAATTCTAATAAGCCATCATAAGTAGAGCTTATCAAAAGTCAGATCAGGAAAATCCATGCTGAACAATCATAAAATATAAGGCAGGGGTTTTCTGAAGGCTCCTGTCTGGAACAGGAGGAAGAACTGCCGGGGAGGCTCTGGGTGCTGAAAAGTCGAACCGGGCAGAATAAAGTTATGAGAAAAGACGATGAATGGAAAAATTATTTATACGACAAAAGCCGCTATGCTGATGTAATCAACGGCACGGCGTTCGGCGGCAGGCAGGTGGTGTCTGCAGAAGACCTTGGAGACTTGGACACGCAGACAGGATTTGTGAAAGAGCCCGGAGAAGGCCGGGGTGCGGGCAGAAGGAAAAGAAAGGAAAATAGAAAGACGAAATACCGGGATGCGCTACAAAGGACAGCATTCGGGGTAAACTATGCGGTATCGGCATAGAGCCGGAAGAGTATCTGGATTATTCGATGCCGCTGCGTGACATGTATTACAGCGTGGGCGAATATGAAAAGCAGGCAGCCGAAGTACGCAGCAGGACCCGTGCAGAGGGAAGGAAGCTAAAGGACGGGGAATATCTGTACCGGTTTCCGAAGGGGAGCCTTCTGCATCCCGTGGTGACAATCATACTATATATGGGAGAGGAAAAATGGGACGGGCCGCGGACACTGCATGAAATGCTGGACTTTGCGGGAATGCCGGAGGAAATCAGAAAGATGGCTCCGGATTACAGGATGAATATCATAGATGTAAGGAGAATGGAGGATACGGGAATGTTCCGCACAGACGTGCGGCATGTGCTGGACTTTATCCGGCTGTCGGAAGACCGCGAGGCACTGAGGAGGCTGGTGGAAAGCGAGCCGTATTATAAGGAGATGGATGAAGACGCCTTTGACGTGGCAGTATGCTATGCAAATGCGGGCGATCTGATCCGGGCAAAAGAGTATAACAGAAGGAATGGAGGGATTGATGTGTGTACGGCAATAAAAGAGATGATTGAAGAAGGAAGAAAAGAAGGAATGAGGAGAGGCAGGCAAAATGGATTGAAAGATGGGAAGCAGATGGAAAAAAACAGAATAGTCCGCAGAATGCTTCAAAATAAAATGCCAGAGAAGGAAATCTGCCGCATTGCAGGCTGCAGCAGAGAATTTGTGCAGAAAGCACGCCAGAATAAATTTGAACAAATGCGGTATCTTAAATAATTAAAATTGATTAAAATGAAAATGATTCTTGTAAAGTAAATGTATAGGACTGCCTGAAATGCTACATTTATTTAAAAATTTAAAGATTTTTATTTACAAGCTGAATAAAAGTTGTTAATCTATATATATCGATATTTTTTTACCGAATACAAAAGAAGAGGAGGAGAAAAGCAATGATGCTTACAGCTTTTGGAGAGGAATTACTGTCATTTTTCATGGAAATATTTAAAGCGGCAAGTGCATTCGGCGTGGCATATATTATATATGTGATTTATCTATTTAAGACAAAAAAGATCATAATATCACGCTAGGGAATATGTTTTGACGTAAGAAAAGGTTTTGTTAAGACAGCGCTTTTATTTGAGAGTTATGCAGGTTCGGCCTGCTGCCCGGATAAAGGCGCTGTTTTAGCATTCGGCTTGTGTAAATGTATGCAGGCTGATCCAGACAAAAGAAATTGCTAAATGAATAGTAGGATGGAAAGCGGAGGGCGGGGGATAGGAAACAATGACAGTCTGCCTGATGGACTGCTGACGCTGCGGGAGATGTATTCTAACTTATGATGATGCAGCTGCGCAGTATGTGTCTGATTATCGGGTCAACCTGATCGCGCCGGGAAATATGACTGACGGAGAAATCGAAGAGTTTCAGTCAAGCCTGAAAGAAGGATAGTCTCAGAGAACTTACAGATAAAAAATATGGTAAAGAATCATCATTTAGCAAAATTAATATCAGATGTATTGTGGTATGAGCTGACAAGACAGTCAGAGTATAAGGCAAAATGGAATGGGAGGCAGTACATCAAAATAGATACATTCTATGCCGGCAGCTAGCTGTGTTCTAATTGCGGGTATCAAAATGCTGGTACAAAAGATTTAGCAGTAAGGGAATGGATCTGCCCTGTCTGTGGGGCAAAGCATGACAGGGATGTCAATGCTGCAAAAAATATTTTAGCAGAGGGATTACGACAAATAGCATAAGGTATAAAATACAAATAGGGACGGTTCAGCCCGAATTAACGCCTGTGGAGATAGTAGGGAGTAAAACGTCCAGTGGACGTTTGTCCTGCTCAGACCGGAGTGGAACGAAGAATGCGAGGTCGATGAAGCAGGAAGCCCATTGGCTTTGGACAATGGGCAGTTCACAAAGTTCTGTAAGAGCAGCGCTTTTATCTTAGTTATGCAGTTTAATCAGTTGCTAGATAAAAGAGCTGTTTTTGCTGTCGTGCAGAATCTAATAACAGGAAGAATGGAAATAAATGTGCGTATGCCAGAAAAAGAAATGATTGTAGAAGGAAAAAAGAATGCAGAAAAGTATAGGCAGGAGGATGGAGAAGTGAAGGATGAGGAATAGAGGGAAAATGACAGGCGGACAGGCTGTCTGCTGTTCTGTATCAAACTACCAAGAATATAAAAAGATAATGTGAAATAAAAGAAAAGATGTTATAATGTTAAAGGCATTACTCAGATACGGACATGATTATGAAGTAATATAAAAGGTTAGAAAATACTGGGAATAATCATAATTAGAAAGGGCTGTAGTGCTATTATTTAACAAAAATATCCCAATATAAGGTTAAGATTTTGAGAAAAAAGCCGATATATTACTAAACTATCTAACGGGATAAGTGTGTGCGTTTAGCCTCATAAGCTGGCTGAACAAATATGCTTTCTCTGAATATAAATGATGCGTGCTGTGATGTATAACGGGCTGAGCGGTACGCTGAAGGCAGTATGCTGATTCTAGATCAGAGGAACTGACAAAATACCGTTCTTAATCCCCAGCATGAACAGAGTAAGGTTAAAGTATTTGTTTGTGTCGTGCTGCAGCAGTAAACAGCTGATGCGGCGGGATGTGAAGATGATGACTTGCAGATCTGTTCGGCAGAGCGGTGTATGGCAGAATGTCTGGTATGGGATTGATGGCTGCTGTGATGGAGCATAATTGAAGTTTTTTGCTTGATGCATATATTATTGAAAACAAAAGCATTATTCAATAATCATGTACTATTGAAAAACAAAAGTATTATTCAATCATCACATATTATTGAAAATAAGAGTGTTATTTCAATAATCACAGTTTGTGAAAATTCTTTTCTGGGCAGAGGGTGTATTAGATTATTTTTGTGCGGAAAAGGATTTTGCGGTGTGTTATGCAGAGTGTGGAAAAGAGTTTGCTTATGCCCTCAGAGCATGTTTGAAGCTGCTGTCCGTGTGAGGGCTTGCAGATTTTTGGAAGCAGTGCTTTTGGAAATGCGTTTTCAAATAGTTACGGTTTGCATGAAGGCTGTATTTGGGTAGGATGGAAAATCGGCTGATGTGGACAGTAATTTCAAATGTGCTCTGGGATGGAGTGGGCGATCCGGGAAATTTAGTCTTCATTAATTAGGTTGACGGAGAGGAAGGGATTTTATGTACAAGGATGTGTGGAAGAGATTCGGAGTAAAAGTGCTTATCATATTGTGCTCCGTATTATTATTGGGAGGAGTGGCTATTGCTGCGCCAAGGTTGACGGCAGATGGCAGTAAGGAAGATCTGGCTGCGGCAATAACAGCAGGCAGGTTTAAAGTATCAGGTGATGTAGTATATTCCTTAGATAGAAATCAATTTAATGCTGACGGAACTCCTAAAAATCCAAATGGTCCTGTGGGTAATGTAGCAATACCTGCATCGTTTCAATACCGAAAGGATGACACTAGCCCATGGATTGATGCAGGAAATATTGAAGTAAAAACAACAGGAGCTAATACAGATTCTTATAGAGATTATTCAGCAAAAAAAACGGTATATTTAGTAATTAGCAGTGACAGTAGCAATGCTAATTTTAACAAAACACCTGATGAAGGAGTTGAATTTGAGTATGATGTAAAAAGAGGAGCTTTTACAAGCCTTTCAAACATAAGTATTACACCTACGGAACATGAGGTGGAAGGAGCATATCCAGTATTAAAAGGTGAGGATCTTACTGTTAAGGTAACTTATAACGGAACAGAATACACGCTTCCAAAAAATGAAATCGTATTCGATTCATCAAAAGATCCGATTACTCAAGCAGGTCCGAAGACATATGATGTGGCATTTAAGAATTTTACTAGTGGAAATGTGGATGCAGAAGGCCGAGCATTACGTTCTGTAACGTTTACTATGAAAAAACATGTAAAAAATCTTAAAGCATATATAAATAATGTTGAAATTACAAGTGAATCAACATTTAGTAAGGATGATCTTGCTGCTTTGACGAATAATGATATAGTGATTAGAGATGGGTTGGTAGAGTTATGGCCGGTATCTGGCGGAACTCAAAAAGTAACTGCTGAGCTTACAATGGGTGGGCAAAGACCGTCAATTACTATAACAGAAAAAGACTCCTCAACAGGATATTATGGTGATCATACAATAGAATTTAAATATACGCAAAGTGGAGATTCATTTGTACTTCCAAGAGACGGCTCTTTTCCAAGGATTATAGATTATAATGATAAGAAGACTTATATACAAAAACCAACAAAACTAGAAAGTAGGAAGAATCCAGGAAATTATTACTATCCTTCGACGCATTTTGAAGTTTGTGGCGATGATGGGTTTGAGTTTGTAGAACAAAATAATAGTTCTGAGTTGGTTCCTAAAGAGTATAATCCTACGGCAGGCCGTGTAAGATTTACGGTAACTGGAGTGGGAGATATGGCAGGAAGCGGCGATACATTAGAATATCGGGTATTTAGAAGGTTGGCTGCTCCTGCAGGCGATGACAATTCTAATGTAAGCACGAGTGCTGAAGTAAAGATATTAAATGAAGGTTATACGTATAATCCTAGAACAACATACGAACCGCAATTAAAGGTTTATTTTCCAGATGCAAGTGGAGAGTCTATACTTAGAGAAACCGATTATAAAGTTTCCTATAAGCGCTTTGATGAGACTGATTATGAAATGAAACCTATCACTGGAAAGCCTAAAAACGCTGGACAATATCAGGTGGTTGTGGAAGGAACAGGTAGTGATACTGATGGAGGATATATTGAAAGCGTAACTAAAAACTTTACAATTAACCCCAAAACATATGATGACGAAAATTATAAACTGTTGTTAAAAGGACAGTATCAAACTGAAGAGATTGCCGAATTTGATTTTACAGATGCTATACCAGATTTGAGCAGAGCAGTTGTTGTAAATAAAAATGATGATGTAATGGATGATATTAATCAAGAGAGAGGTAATTATGATATAGTTATTACTAAAAATGGTGTTGAAATGGATCCTAAGGGACAATTTCCTATAGGAAATGATTATGAGATAACATATACTTTCCGAGGAAATTATAAGGGAACTTTAACAGCTCCATTTCATATTACTTCATATCCATTGAATAGATGTGATATTGTGTTTAAAGATTGTGATCATAGAGATACTAACGGAAATAAAGATCATATATACGATGGTACACCGCATGATCCTGATATAGAAGTTTGGTATGGAGATAAAAAAATATCAGAGGGGGCGTATAAGAAAGAGTATAAAAGAAAGGATGGAACAAAAACAGATAATGTAAATGCAGGAAGAGTATATATAACAGTTACAAGCACAACGAATGATAAGGATTTAACAGAGGCTAGTTTTATCATTCAGCCACGGACATTGAAGGATCCGAAATTATCGATTGAGGATTTTCCAAATAATAGCATTGATTATCAAGGGCCTAACTATCCGGACCTTAAAACTGTAACTATGAATGGAATAGAGAAACCATTAGAGAAAGATAAAGATTATACAGTAGGAGGTCTATATTATTGGGATGATAATGCTGCGGCAGATGCAGATGGGAATAAATATGTAGCAGTTTCGAATGATACGTATCCTCGTAGCGATTTGAAATACGCATTTAAAATTAAAGGTGTAACTAATTATCAGGGTGAGGCATTTACAAATCAATTCAGTATATTGCCTAAAGATATTGCAGATGCATCTGTAACACCAGAAATTGCTGATAAGCCAAAAAGCAATAAACACTCGAATGAGTATTATGTAATTACAGAAGGTGCTTTAAAAGTATATGATTCTAAGTTTGGCAGTAGTGGAAAAGGGACGCTGTTGATCAGGGACAAGGATTATGAAATAAAAAATATAAATCCGCAAGGTGAAGACAATTTAGATATTAATGGATTGGTAACAGTAACCATAAAAGGAATTGGCTGTTATAGAGGAGAAAGGAATATCACTTATCACTATGGAGATCCATTGTCTGGATTATCATTATATAGGAATGAGAAAGAACTCAAACCGAATGCGGATGGTTCTTATACACTTCCGGGCAAATTTGTCAAAGTAGATAAGTCTGTTACAAATAGTGGCTATAGTGATATAAATTATTTGAAACGTGGTACATCAGGTGATTTTTGTGACAGAAGAAAGTCAATCTATTTGATGGATGGTAGGACAGTATTATATCATGGAGAGGATAAGGAAGATAATTTTACAGTAAGTGTTTTAGAAGAAGATTTGAATGATGGCGATGGAGAACGACTTGTTACATTAACAATTATAGGAAGGAATGGTTATTGGGGAGAAAAACGTATTACATTTATTGTCGAAAAGGATAAGATACAGAGCGCTGAAATAGCTCCTGGAATGGAATATCAATATACAGGATTTCCTATTTATCCAGAACTCGTAGTTAAAAATAATAAAAATGAACTACTGCAGGAAAATAGAGATTATACAGTTGTTGACTGGGGATCAAATACAAATGCAGGGACAACGACAATTACTATTGCAGGACGAGGTAACTATGAAGGAAAGAAAGAAATTCCATTTACGATCCAAAAACGTGATATAAAAGATGCGCTGACGAATGGTTTATTTGAAATTATCTATAATTCAAAAGTAGATTTTGCTTATACTACGTTACACAATGAGCAAAAGCCAAATGGACAGCCAGATAATAGAGATGGAGCATGTCCGCATGTTGATATTGTATTTCGTCATAAAGGTAATTCATCTACAGAGTCAGTAGAAATGAAAGAATATGAAGACTTCGAAGTGGCCTATTATAATAATGTCAATGCATGGGTTGTAGAAGACCATGAGAATGATACAAATGGACAACCGAACATTGTGGTTAAAAGTTTAATGTCTTCTAATTATACTGGCCAATTTAGATTGACTTACCAAATTGCTAAGATTCCTTTAGATCAGTGCGACGTAACGCTGACACCTCCATATGCAACATTTAATGGCAGCGAAAGAAGGCCAGAGAAGGTTACAGTGAAGTATAAAGGGTTAACTCTCAAAGCTGAAGAATATGAATGTAGTTACACAGATAATATTTATGTTCAATATGCTTTAGCGACAAGAGGAGTTGTTGAAATACTTCCTAATAAGAATAAGCAAGGAAATAGTAATTGTTCTAGTAACAAGAAAGTGGATTTTATAATCAAAGGAAGTTTGAATCGTACAAATCCAGAATCAGGTGCTAAGGAAAATTCATATGTAGTAACAGAACCGGGTACGGTTGCTTATGATAAATTGGGAAAAGAACCTTATCTTAGTGGTGCATCTTTTTATCAGAAAAAAGCCGGAGATCCAACGTTCATTCGGCGCGAGATGATACAAGATATAGACTATAGAGTTCGTTATAATCTTTCCGCAGCTACTGTTGGTAAACAGTATATCTCGATAGAAGGTATTAATGATTTTACTGATATCTATAGTGGTGGGGAAGATAAAGATGGAAATATGCAAGAGTGTTATTTTTATCTGCAAGGTAATTTATCAGATCCATCTCAAACGACATATACGAAGCCTCCTGCTGTCATTACTTATGTGTCAGGGTCATCTCTTGATTTAAGTGAAATGATCTCTCCTGTTAGATGTGGCGGCAAGGTATTGGAATATGGAGTGGACTATGAATTTATTGGTGATCCAACGTTTTCAATAGGTCTGCATCAGGTTACTGTAATACCTGCAGGTGAGGGCAAGAATTATTTAACAGGGGAAATTAATCTCGAATATGAGGTTAAACAAGGAATTGATGGTGTTAACATAAGCGTAGGAGATAGAGATACTTATGAATATAATCATGGCTTGCCGGTTGTGACTGAAAAGGATATTAAGGTAACAATGAATGGCAAACCGCTTACGCAGGGAGTACATTATAATGTATCTTTTAGAGATGGAAATAATGTAAATGTAACAGCTACAAGTGGTGCAGCAGTAATCATTGAAGGAATTGGTGATTATGGCGGTACGACTGAAAAGGAATTTACAATAAAACCATATGATTTAGGAGAGCATGAGAAAGCGGGAGATTTGGTTGTAGATGATGATCCTGCAGTATCATATACGGGAAGTGAAGTATTTCCGGCAATTAATCATATTAATGTTACAACAGTCAAGTATGGACCTATTGATTTGACTGAAAAAAAACCTGATGTAGAGTATAGGCAGGTTGGTGCAGGTGATGGCGATCGGATTAATTATACCAGACCTAATGCAGTAAAGCCGCGGTATCAGATCCGCCCTGCAACTAATAATTATACGGGATATATCGAACGTGAATATTCAATTACTAAAAAGGATATTACTTCTGAAGGAGTAGATTTTGAGAAAATTACTGATCAGAAATATCTAAATGGTAGAGAAATAAAGCCGGTACCGAATATAACATATGCAGGCAGACAGCTGACAAAATTGCCTTACAGTATTGATACAGATTACAGTAATTCAGATGCTGATTTCACGTATGAGTATGAAACTGACTGCAGAAATGTAAATTCGCATACGATACGTATCCGTGGTATTGGTAATTTTACCGGAGATACAAGAATTGAATTTAATATCATACCAAAAAATATTGAGGAGGAGGATGTAGAACTAAGCTTTACGGGTGAACCGTTAGTCTATAATGGGCAGAAGCAGATTCCTGCATTTGAGTTAAAATATGCTGGAGATACAATATTAAGCTATAATGGTACATCAGCTGCTTATCTCATTATGAAAGGGGCACACATAGATGCAGAGCATAACCAGAATGCAAATGATGGTGCAACGCTTACTATCGAAGCAGCAGATCCTAATTATACGGGCAGAAAAGTAGTTTCATTTAAAATCAATCCTGCATCACTAGAAGAGCATACAAGATTTGTCTATCAACTGAACGCGGAAGAACGTGTAGATTTGAGCAGTTATAAGTTGAATCTGCCATTTGGTGATGATGAGGGTAATCCTGTAGCTAGAATACCAGAACATGCTGCAACAGCAGAAACTCTGGCGGAAAGTCAAATAGGTACTTATTATAGTGATGTGAGAAGTGCAAATAATGGAGCATTTTTGAGTGAAATAGTTGATTATGATATTGAGCGTATGTATGTAGAACCAGATACAGAAGATGTAGAAATACGAGAAGAGTATAGGGCAGATAAACAAAAGCCACCATTTAGTTGGGCAGGCAAGGTCATGGTAACGATTACGGGTAAAGGTAACTATACTGGCAGTGCAAGGTATTGGTATTATATAGGTACAGATATTAGTACAGATGCAAGTATTCGTATGGAACCGACATCAGTTGTTTACAATTCTCAGAAACAGGTTCCAGTAGTGACTGTATCAGGTGTTGAAGAGGGACGTTATAATATTGCGAAATACAAAGATAAGGTTGATCTTAAGAATCTTATCCAAGACAAGGATTTTGTAAATGCAGGCACTTATTATATACGTATTGAAGGAAATCCTTCTAAGGGAACCTATGCAACCAAACCACACACTCTTACGTATACCATCACTCCAAGGCCGATATCCAACTCAGTAGTTATCGACGGCTTCAAAAAGGAATACCCATACACAGGCTTGGAAATCCGTCCGGTAGGTATTTCTGTTACAGATTATATTGATAGAATTAAATACCGTCTGACAGAAGATTTGGATTATACATTATCTTATTCCAACAATCTGAACGCAGGTACAGCATTCATCAATATAGAAGGCAAAAACAATTTCAAAGGTACCGCAAGAGCAAACTTCCTGATTACCAGCTCCACGATCAGCAGCGGCTCAAGCACAACACCGAACACGCCGATCAATGGAGGAACCGGTGAGATTTCAGGTTCCAAGGCAATATCGCCTAGCGATGTCATACTGACAATGGATACAGCCAATGCAATGCATTATACCGGCAATCCGGTTTATCCGAAAGTATCGATTGCAGGCATGACAGAGAATGTAGACTACACGGTTACATTCAGCAACAATACAGAAGTAGGTACAGCAACAGTTACAATCACAGGTATTGGCAATAATAGAGGCACAATCACAAAGACATTCAATATTATTGCACCATTATCGAATTGCAAGATTGCAGAGATTCCGGCACAGCAGTATACGGGTTCCGCAGTTGAGCCTACACTGACCGTAACATGTGGTAAGAATATACTGATACCGGGAACGGACTACAATGTAACTTATGCGAACAACATTAACATCGGTACAGCGACAGCTACAATCCGTGCCGCAAGCAACAGCAAATATACTGGTTCTGCATCTGTCACTTTCAGCATTGCCAATGATGTAGGAGATTTTATCATCAGCGGTTACGCACCGACTTACACTTATACCGGCAACGCGATTACGCCGAGTGTAGTAGTTGAGACGGGCAGCGGCAGATTGACACAGGGTACAGATTATACCATCTCTTACTCGAATAATATCAATGCCGGAAAGGCAACGATTACAGTAAAAGGTGTCGGCAGATATTCTGGTACTAAGACGGCGACATTTATTATTGAAGCTAAGAATATTCAGGGATGTACTACGACAGAGGTAGAAGACAGGACATATACGGGAGATGCTTACACACCGACGATAACAGTTACGGATGGCAATAAAGTATTGACAAGCGGCGTAGATTATACGGTGACTTATACGAACAATACAGAGCCTGGTACAGCTTCTATTCTGATTCAGGGTATGAGCAATAACTATTCAGGTACAAAGGTTGTCACCTTTAAGATTGGTGCAGTGGCAGTCAAAGGCCTGAAAGCTACGAAAGTGAAGTATAACAGCCTGAAACTGAAATGGACGAAGCAGGGATACGCAGATGGTTATCAGATCTGTGATGCCCAGTCCAAGGTAGTAAAGAATGTAACAAAGAACAGTGTGACGCTTAAGAAGCTCGCGACAGGCAAGACTTATAGATATAAAGTAAGATCCTATATCCGCAATGCAGATGGAACACGGTCTTATGGAGCATTTTCATCCGTTGTCAGTGCGACGACGAAGCTGAAGACGCCAGAGGTGGAGATCGTATCCAAGAAGACGGGCCAGGCACGTATCACTTGGTCGAAGGTATCCGGTGCGAATGGTTATGAGATCTATTATAAGAAGTCTTCCGGTGAGACGTATCGTAAAGTGAAAACTGTAAATAATGCAAATGTACGGCTGTGTAGAGTACGCGGCATGAAGAGCGGCGACAAAGCATATTTCCGTGTCAGAGCATTTAAGAAGACGGGCAGCAAGAAGGTTTACAGCTCAATGAACAAATTAAAGGTTATAACGGTGAAATAAATGTTGCAGTTCGGCTGGCACATTGCATTTATTGCAAAGTATGTAAGAATATGTGTATTTTGCCAAGCTGGAATCCGCTGTAACAAATAAGCGATACTCACGAGTGGTAAGATCTGCAATATGTCTGCTGCTCGTGAGTTGGGTTCATCAGCTGATGGCAGGTATGAATATGAGTGGAAAATATAAAGTAGGCGATTATGAATTTAATACCTATGAAGAGTACCTTGCGGCACAGGAGGATGTGAAGAAGATTGACTTCATTACGAAGGAAGTGGACATCACAGATCCGGATGTTGCCGTGAGGCTCTACACTCTGATCAGGAACAAGGAAATCGTATTCCGCAGCAAGGTGGGGATTTCCTTTTCTTGGTATCTGACGGATGTATTGGCAAAGAATTCCCAGAATCTGCTAAAGGAAAAACGTAAGAAGGAAGAGCAGAAGATGCAGGGGCAGAAGCTGCGTGTGGCGGGTATCTTATGTATCTGTGCTGCGGTAGTCTGTCTGGGATATTATAGCGCAACATTATGGCAGGAGCATTTAGAGAGTCAGGAATATGAAAGGCTTCAGGATATGCAGAACCTGACAGGACATATTATCAAGGATTCTTATGCAGATGAAGAGCACGGGCAGGAAGATCTGGCACAGGCATCTGAAAGCTCGAAAAAGAAATCTAAGAAGAATAAATCAGACGAAACCGAAATTAAGAAAAAGAAAATTGATCCGGCAGATCTGACAGTTTTAAAGAAATATAAGGATCTCTACCATCAGAATAAAGATCTGGCAGGATGGCTGTCGATTGAAGGTACAAATATTAATTACCCGGTAATGCAGACGGGTAAGGATAATCCTGATTATTATCTGCATTATGATTTTGAAAAGAAGGAAAATAACCACGGTTCGCTGTTTCTGGATGCCAGAAATGATTATGTGAACCGGGATACGAATCTGATCATATATGGGCATAATATGCGGGACGGCACGATGTTTGGCGGTCTCAAGAGTTTTATGAACAAGGAATATTTAGATCAGCATAAGAAAATAGTATTTGACACGATCTATGAAAAGGCGCATTATAGTATTGTAGCAGTGTGCTTGTCCAAGGTAAATTATCAGGACGACGAAGTTTTCCGGTATTATAATTTTATTAATGCTGGGAACAAACAAGAGTTCGAGGCATTTTTGGCAAATATTCAGCAGCTTACGGTATTTGACCAGACTATTGATATTTCGTATGGGGATGAACTGCTGACATTGTCCACATGCAACAGTTATGTGCAGGATGGACGGCTGTTCCTCATAGCGAAGAAGGAGTGACGCATATGAAGAATTCAAAAGTAAAACGGAGATTTGCCATATTAATGGCAATGGCATTAGTAATGTTTTTTACACCGAATGAATATGTATTTGCTTCTAACAGAGCAAATATGACGATTAATAATGGTGTGCTGACCGCGTACAACGGGGGAGGCGGTGCGGTCACGATTCCTTCAGAGGTAACAGCGATCGGTGCCGGGGCCTTCTCAGGAAAGCCGATCAGCAGTGTATCGATACCGGGAAGCGTGCGCAGTATTGGTGACAATGCTTTCTCTAACTGTTCTGCATTATCGAATGTAACGGTTCCGGGAAGTGTTACGAGTATGGGCAGTGGTGTCTTTTCAGGCTGTACGGGACTTGGTTCTGTAAGTATGCAGGCATCGATTTCCTCAATTCCGCCTTCTACATTCAGCAACTGCCGTTCGTTATCAAGCATAGCAATATCTTCTGGTATTACTAGTATCGGCAGTGGTGCTTTTTCAGGCTGTACGAATCTGTCTTCGATGGCTATTCCGTCAGGAGTGACTTCGATTGGCGATAGTGCTTTTGCGAATTGTTCGAATCTATCAGCGATTTCGATACCGGCCAGTACGACAAATATTGGAGGCAGCGCATTATCCGGCTGTTCGAATCTGTCTACGATTAACGTAGCTTCTGGAAATTCAGCTTATGCATCTGACGGCGGATGCCTATATAATTCATCATTAACCAGACTGATTATGGTGCCGGTCGGCAAGTCCAGTGTATCAGTTCATTCTAGTACAAAGATTATTGGCAGCGGTGCGTTGGCAGGATGCAGCAGAGTGACTTCTATCACACTGCCAAGCGGCTTGACAACGATCGAAGGTGGAGCATTTTCCGGCAGTGGAATCAGTTCTATTAAAATACCTAAGTCCGTGACATCCATAGGTTCTCAGTCTGGGTGGTCGCCGGACGTAATCACAGGGTATAGTAATTCGGCAGCTGAATCTTTTGCGGCTTCCGGCGGTTATGTATTTTCTAGTCTGGATGGCGGCAGTTCGTCCGATAGTGATGATGACGACAGCTCTAGCTCTTCCTCTTCTTCGGCAGGAAGTACAAGCGTAAATGTCGGTGAAGATGATGACGACGACAACAGCAGTAATAACTCATCCGGCTCTGGTTCAGGTAACTCTGGCAGCGGAAGCGGAGGCAGTACCTCTATAGATTTGGGAGAATCAAACGGAGGTTCTGGAAATGGTTCATCAAATAATGGCAGTTCAAAAGGCGATGCCAATGGCAGCTCAAACAATGGCGGCAGTGCTTCCAATGGCAGCTCCGGCGGCAGTTCGTCTGGCGGTTCGGCAGGCAGTGGAAGCGGCAGTTCGTCAAATGGCAGTTCTGGTAGTGGCGGTTCTAGTTCTAGCGGTGGTAGTGCAAGTATATCATCTGGCGGCTCTTCTGGTGGTGGTGCTTCATCTGGGGCATCTTCTGGAACAGTTTCGAACAGCCATACACTTGATGAGACACCGAAGACAGGGGATCTCTCTATTGACCCTAGGCTGTTTTTGATCTTTGGACTGGTCTTTATTGGATGCGGATTTATTATTGCAGGCAAGCGTAGAAGTGCGTAAAGCAATTTAAAAATATGACAGCAGTATAAAAAATACAAAGAGGGAGTGTTCTGGTCTAATGATTCTTTCTCATTTTTGGATATATGATTCAGTATCATTTGAAACACTGAAAGTGAAAAAATATCCAAAGTTAGGAAAGAATCATTTGGCGATAGAACGCTTCTTTTATATATATACGAGTCTCTATCCGGACAGAAATCAGACTCTATGGAAAGCATTTTTCAAACACGTTCTAGTGAGCGAGTAGGAATAAGACATGTGAATCTTATAATAAAAACAAGTTAAATAGTCAGGAAAGGATACATTATTATGTCAGCATTGCAAGTACAGTCTGAAAATTTTACCTTAGAGCAGTATGAAGCTCTTCCTGAAAATGTCAGAGCTGAGATCTTTGACGGACAAATTTATTATATGGCAAGTCCATCACAAATTCATCAGACAATATTACTCGAATTAACGATACTGATTGGTACTTTTGTGAAGAATAAAAACGGAAGATGCAGAGTGTTTCCTGCACCGTTTGATGTAAAATTATCAGATCATCCGCTTATTATCGTACAGCCGGATCTTATGGTTGTATGCGATGATGATAAGCTTGATGGAAAACGCTGCAATGGAGCGCCGGATTTTATTATTGAAATCGTTTCTCCCAGTCATCCGGAAGATGATTATATTCGGAAATTGTATTATTACAAAAATTATGGAGTGAGAGAATACTGGATTGTAGATCCAAAGCGAAAAAATGTATTTGTAAACTATTTTGAAGGAAATCTATTCAACGTACCTTATACGTTTGAATCCATCGTAAAAGTCAATATATATGATGATTTATATATCAATTTTGCTCAGATTTCTCAATTACTTGATATATAACGCGGAAAAACTAATAAAATAAAGTCATAATCTCAAAAAATCCCTTGCAGAATCCATTATTTCATAATAAAATAAAAAGCAGTCAAAAAATATATTAATGATAAAGGAGACGATAAAATGAGTTACGTTGATGATGTGCTTGCAAGGGTGAAAGAAAAAAATGCTTCGGAGCCGGAGTTTCTTCAGGCAGCTGGGGAAGTATTAGAATCTTTAAGGCCAGTAATCGAAGCTAACGAAGAGCTATATAAAAGAGAAGCTTTGTTGGAAAGACTGACAGAGCCGGATAGACAGTTTAAATTTCGTGTTCCTTGGGTAGATGATAAGGGACAGGTTCAGGTAAATATAGGATATAGAGTACAGTTTAATAATGCGATCGGGCCTTATAAGGGCGGTCTTCGTCTGCATCCATCCGTAAATTTAGGAATTATCAAATTTTTAGGATTTGAGCAGATCTTTAAGAATTCTCTGACAGGTCTTCCGATTGGCGGCGGCAAGGGTGGTTCTGATTTTGATCCAAAGGGCAAGTCTGACCGTGAAGTAATGGCATTCTGCCAGAGCTTTATGACGGAGCTGTGCAAATATATCGGTGCTGATGTAGATGTACCGGCTGGTGATATCGGTACTGGTGCTAGAGAGATCGGCTATATGTTTGGCCAGTATAAGAAAATCCGTGGTACTTATGAAGGCGTGCTGACAGGCAAGGGGCTGACTTATGGCGGTTCTCTGGCACGTACAGAAGCTACGGGCTATGGTCTGTTATATATCACAGAAGAATTGATGAAATGCCACGGAGAGTCTATGGAAGGCAAGACGGTTGTTATCTCTGGTGCTGGTAATGTAGCTATCTATGCGGCTCAGAAAGCACAGCAGATGGGTGCGAAAGTAGTGACCTGTTCTGATTCTACTGGCTGGATTTATGATCCGGAAGGTATCGACGTAGCGTTGTTAAAAGAGATCAAAGAAGTAAAACGCGCACGTCTGACAGAGTACGCGGCAGCTAGAAAGAGTGCACAATATCATGAGGGTCGCGGCGTATGGCAGATTAAATGTGATATTGCGCTTCCATGTGCTACTCAGAATGAATTACTGATTGATGACGCGAAGCAGCTGGTAGCAAATGGCTGCAAGGCAGTATGCGAAGGAGCAAATATGCCTACGACGATTGATGCTACTAAGTATCTTCAGGAGAATGGCGTATGGTTCATCGGCGGAAAAGCCGCGAATGCGGGCGGTGTTGCGACATCTGCATTGGAAATGACTCAGAACTCTGAGAGACTGAGCTGGACATTTGAAGAGGTAGATTCTAAATTAAAGCAGATTATGGTGAATATTTATCATAATATCGATAATGCTGCAAAGAAATATGGTATGGAAGGCGATTATGTGGCTGGAGCTAATATCGCTGGGTTTGAGAAAGTGGCAGAGGCTATGATCGCACAGGGTGTCTGCTAGAATAAATAGGTGAAAGGCTTAATTTAGATTGAAAATAAGCGAAAACAAATAGAAAGGACTGCCGTACTAAGAAAATACTGCAAGATATTCTAATGTATCTTGTATGCGTTTTAATAAGTGCGGCAGTCTTTTTTATTGGATCACTCCTCAAAGAGAGATGGTTTCTGATAAAGCTTGCGATTAATCTGCTTACGCTTTTTTTCTATAAGCTTTAGAACATTTTCTGCTTTGTCAATTTCAGCGGCTTCTTGAAGATCTTCTAACAGATCGAGCAGGTCTAAAAGATGGCAGTTCAATTCTTTTTCGGTCATTGGCATATAATCATCACCTTTCTTAGTTTGGTATATTGTTTATCAACCAGTTTATAAATAGATCATATCAAATTGATTTGTGTGTGTAAAGGCAGAAATGTTCTTTTTTTAGGGAATGGCAATGAGCCGTTCTTTGTAATAGTTCAGTCCAGTATTTCGCATTTACTGCAAAGTACTGGACTGAACTATTACTAGCAATGAGACGCTCTTTTGCAGAAGATATGGACATATGGGCCTTTATATGGTAATATATGCTTTATTATAACTAGCAGGATAGAGTTCAAGGACAAAAGAAAATAGCCGTCACTACCACCAGTAATGACGGCTGACCCTTTTCGGAGGGTTTAAGATGTTATTAATGGAGTAGAGCCGCTTATGCGGTTTCATTTTTCTAACGAATAATATAGCATATTTAAGCACAGGAAGCAAGAAATTTTTGTGATAGTTTAATAAAATCATGAAACAGGGCAACAGTTCAAGCAGTCCTGCACATTTACTGTGCAGAACGTAAGAAAGTGATTCAGGAGTGCAAAAATTTCATCGCGAATCGATTTTAAATGTATTTTTGCATGTAATCATCAGCCTGGCTGAACTGTTACAAACGGGGAGAGTATCGTACTGGATCAGAAAGGATGAAAAATGAATACTTATTCAGAAAAAAAAGCAAGGCCTGCCAAAAGAAGTGTTTTACGCCGTCTTGCCGGTTACTATAAACCATACTTAAACGTATTTTGGACGGATATGTTTTTTGCATTTGTATCTGCTGCAGTTGCTTTGATTATTCCGCTAGTAGTGCGGTATGTTACATCAAACATTGTTGGTATGGAGACGGTCAGGGCACAGGAGATGATTATCAGGCTGGGTATCATGATGTTTGTGCTGGTACTTGTGCAGTGGTATAGCAATTATTATATTTCAAATCATGGACATGTGATGGGAGCGAAGATTGAGTATGATATGCGGGCACAGATCTTTGACCATTACCAGAAGATGTCTTTTGCATTTTATGATGAGCAGAAGGTCGGACAGCTGATGTCACGTGTGACGAGTGATTTGTTTGAGATCGTAGAGCTGCTGCATCATGGACCGGAAAATATCGCGATTTCATTTATAAAAATTATTGGTGCATTTGTGATCCTGATGTCAATCAATCCATATCTGGCGCTGGTGGCATTTTCGCTGATTCCGCTGATGCTGGTTTTTGCATATGTATGTAATAAG
The DNA here is from genome assembly GCA_947385875.1 of uncultured Eubacterium sp. Lineage (GTDB taxonomy): Bacteria > Bacillota > Clostridia > Lachnospirales > Lachnospiraceae > Eubacterium_J. Next base: position 28,022 of record CANDMV010000013.1, read on the forward strand.
CGTATGAAGCTGGCTTTTAAGAAAAACCGGGAAAAAATCGCGGAGATTAACAGTCAGATTGAAGATAATCTGTCCGGTATCCGTGTGGTAAAGTCTTTTGCAAATGAGAATATGGAAAATAAAAAGTTCCAGGTCGGAAATGACGGCTTCTTGGCAGCAAAAAAGAACAGCTATCATTATATGGGACATTATCATTCAGGGCTGACGGCTTTTACGATGATGATTAATGTGCTGGTCATTGTGACAGGCGGGCTTATGGTGACACGGGATATTGTCAATGTGAATGATTTTGTGACTTTTTTATTATATATTAATGTATTTACAGACCCGGTCAAGACGCTGATTGATTTTACGGAGCAGTTTCAGAATGGATATTCCGGCTATGAGAGATTTATTCAGATGCTGGATATTATGCCGGATATTGAAGATGCACCGGATGCAGCAGATCTTAAAAATGTGCAGGGAAATATTGCTTTTGAAGATGTATCGTTTCAGTATTCGAAGGAAAACGGAACGGTGTTGGAGCATATTAACCTAGAAGTGTCAGCCGGTGAATATGTGGCGCTGGTCGGGCCTTCGGGTATTGGAAAAAGTACGCTCTGCAGTCTGATTCCGCGTTTTTATGAGGTATCTGCCGGGCGGGTGCTCGTAGATGGTCAGGATGTGCGCAGCCTGCATTTAAAGAGCCTGAGGGATAATATCGGCATCGTGCAGCAGGATGTCTATTTATTTGCGGGGTCTGTATATGATAATATTGCTTATGGAAGGCCGGGAGCAGACCGTGAGGCTGTGATTGCGGCTGCGAAGAATGCGAATGCGCATGAATTTATCATGGAGCTTCCGCAGGGGTATGATACGGATATTGGACAGCGCGGCGTGAAGCTGTCTGGAGGCCAGAAGCAGCGGCTTTCGATTGCGAGAGTGTTTTTGAAAAACCCGCCGATCTTGATATTTGATGAGGCGACATCTGCGTTGGATAATGAAAGCGAGAAGGTCGTGCAGGATTCTTTGGAGAAGCTAGCGGCAAACCGTACCACATTTGTGATTGCACATAGACTGACGACGATAAGGAATGCGCAGAGAATACTTGTGCTGACAGAAAATGGAATTGTGGAACAGGGAACACATGAGGAGCTGTTAGAGAAAAATGGAATCTATGCGGGATTATACCATATGAGGTAACCGTGATGCAGGCGAAATTGTTATATGAGGTACATGCGAATGGTAGACAATGCAGTATAAGAAAATGTTATTTGAGGTGAATGTGAATAATAGAAATAGATCAGCTGCGAAAGGATAATAAAATTAAGGGAATGGGTAAAATACTTATTTTGGAAGATGAGCAGAGTGTAAACAGAGGTATTTCGTTTTCACTTGAAAAGGCAGGACATCAGACGTGCTCCTGTTATACAGTTGGGGAAGCAAAGATGCAGATCGTTTCGTTTCAGCCGGATTTAGTGATCTGTGATATTAATCTGCCGGATGGAAATGGGCTGGATTTTATGATCTGGCTGCGGCAGCAGGTGAATGCCTATACGATCTGTCTGACTGCACTGGGCCAAGAGATGGATCAGGTATTAGGCTATGAGTCAGGAGCTGACGATTATGTAACAAAGCCTTTCAGTCTGTCAATTCTGCTGTTAAAAATAGAGGCTTTTTTTAAGCGGAGAGCAAAGGATGCTGGAACGGGTATCTTGTATTCAGGGAGTCTTAGTATTGATCTAAGCAAGATGAGATTATTGGCAGGGGACGTGGAGATCTCTTTGTCAAAAAATGAGTGGAGACTGCTCAGCCTGTTCTTAAATCATTCCAGGCAGGTCTTGTCTAAGCGGCAGATTTTAGAGAATGTCTTTGATCTGGAGGGAGAATTTGTAGATGAGAATACACTGGCGGTTAATATACGAAGGCTTCGGGAAAAGATTGAGGAAAATCCGGCAAAACCGGTGTATATTAAGAACATACGCGGTATGGGATATGTATGGGATATGGATGTGAAGTAGATATATGATAGGGAAGCGAATATGAAAAAATATAGATCTATTATAAAATGGCTGCCAGTTTTATTTGCTATATTACTGGCCGTAAATGTGTATCTGGATCTATGCTTTTATAGAAATTATCAGGAAAAAATATATATATTAGGGCAGATCTTTGAAGCGGATGAACAGAGCAAAGTGGATATAATGATCGGCTTATTGAAACAGAAAGACTTAGGGCAGCTGGATTGTGAAAAGATGAAGAATATATTGCAGGAGTATGGTTTTACAGATCATTCGCAGAATATTTATTATGTAACATTTGTGCAGCAGTGTGCAGCGTCAGCAGTATGTTCCATTCTTATTGCAGCGGCCGTGCTGCTTTTTGTGTATATGCAGGAAAAACGATGGTACAAAGTGCAGGAAACATATTTAAAAGAATTGGAGCAGTGTCTGATATTATTTCGTGAGAGTGAAATAATCAATCAGAAGCTTTCGTTTATACTAAATACTGACTCAGGGCTAGAAGATGCGGTGACGCGCGTGAATGACCAGCTGATGATGCTGGCAGAATATCTGTCGATGATGCGTGAACAATCGCATAAAGAGAAGGAGGAGACAAAGGAGCTTGTCACAGATCTTTCACATCAGCTGAAGACGCCGGTTGCAGCGCTTGATACCTGTTTTTTTGTGATTGAGGAGCAGGAATTGAATGAGGAAGAAAGAGATGAATTTTACGAGAGGTGCAGGAATGAACTGGAGGGACTTAAGACGCTGCTAGATTCTTTGCTTCAAATATCACAGATGGAGGCAGGCATGATCCAGCTAAAATGCACACGGGAGCTGATTTTAGATACGATCGTGAATGCTGTCAATCGGATTTATCCGAAGGCATCTGACAAGCATATGGAGCTGGCATTTGATTATGAGCCGGAGATTGAGCAGCTGTCGATTGAGCATGATGCGAAATGGATGTGTGAGGTGTTTATCAATATACTGGATAATGCGGTGAAGTATAGTCCGGCTGGCAGCGAGATCCGTATCAGTGTGCAGCAGTATTATAGTTTTGTGCGCATAGAAATTGCTGACGAGGGTATCGGCATTCCGAAGAGCGATTATCATAAGATTTTTAAGAGGTTTTATCGGGGAGGAAGCAGTCTGGTGCAGAAAGAGAGTGGATCTGGAGTGGGGCTGTATCTGGCAAGGGAGATTGTGAACAGGCATCATGGGATGATTAGTGTGTATTCAGATTACGAAAAGCGTAAGGATAATCCAGGGAGCAGGTTTGTGGTGAAGATGCCGCTGTAGAATAAAAGATGTAACAGTTTGGCCCAGTACTTTGCATTAACTGCAAAGTACTGGGCGGGCATGATATAAGAACGTGTGAATTGTGTCAAGAGGGAATTCGGCTTTTCGTCAAAGGGGAGCTTACAATGAATCGGATTCCGTGCAGTGAAACCGAAGGCTGAACCGTAACTAAAAGATGTATTTAAATGGAGAAATATGTAGAAAATAAAAAGCTTTTGTGGTATGATTTAGAGACTGTGAACCAATGGCTGGACAGAGACCGCAGTGACAGCCTGGACTAGCTCACCGCAACGAGCGAGAAAACCCCCGAAGTGCCAGCTTCGGGGGTTTTGCTGCATATGCAGTCATGGTAGATTTCTTAATCGATGTTCTTTAGACTTATCATCTGAAAGGATTATAGCATATGCGGTTTTGAAATGCAATATTCCAGATAATAAAAAATGATTAGCAGTAATATTGCAAAACTGTAAGGTTGTTTTGTTATTCTGAAAGTAAGATGTAAGATGGATATGATAATATAGGATTAATGAAAAAAAGCTGTTGTTTTTCATTAATATAGGATGATCCAAAAATAAAAGAAAGGATGAAAAGATATTATTATGAGTGCAATCTTACAGACAAAAGATCTATGTAAATATTATGGCAGCGGTGATAATCAAGTGAAAGCCGTAGATCATATGAATCTGGAAATCGAGCAGGGAGAATTTGTCGCAGTAGTAGGCAAGTCCGGCTCTGGGAAAAGTACGCTGCTGCATATGCTGGGCGGGTTGGATACGCCGACAGCGGGCAGTGTGTTCATCAGGGGAAAAGATATATCGAAAATGAAGGATGAGGAGCTGGCAGTTTTCCGCAGGAGAAAGATAGGGTTTATTTTTCAGTCATTTAATCTGGTATCTTCGATTAATGTATGGGAAAATATCGTGCTGCCTCTTGGGCTGGATGAGCAGTATGTAGATGAAAAATACATCAAAGATGTGATACGTATCCTTGGCATCGATAACCGCCTGCATCATCTGCCGAATGCACTGTCTGGCGGGCAGCAGCAGAGAGCTGCGATAGCGAGGGCACTGGCAGCAAAGCCGGATCTTGTCTTTGCGGATGAGCCGACCGGGAATCTGGATTCGCGTGCCAGTGAGGAGGTCGCTGCTCTTCTTAGAATGTCTGCGAAAAAATTTGGACAGACCATTGTGATGATTACTCATGACGAAGAATTGGCTCAGGTAGCGGACAGGATTCTGGCTATTGAAGACGGACAGGTGGTGAAGATTTCATGAAGACGATACGGCTTCTTGCGAAAAGCAATAATAAGAAGAATAAAACACGCAGTCTGCTGATTATGCTTTCCATATTTCTTTCTACCATATTATTGACGGTAATCTGTACTTATGCTTATGGAATTATAAAGACGCAGAAAGCAAATGCTTCGATTAATTATGGAAGCTATTATGGAATATGTCGGTCTGTGACAGTGGAGCAGCTGAATGAGATGACCAGACGGGGCGAGATTACTACGATTGGGCTGACCGCTTCTGCGGGTATGATTCATCATGAAGCGGATGTCACTTTTATGATGACAGACGAATATGCCAGAGAGATGGGAAATCTGTCAGGCAGCCTGCAAGAAGGGAAATTTCCAGAGCAGGAACTAGAGATCGCGGCACAGCAGGAATTTTTTGAAAGCATTGGTTATGAAGAAGTAAGGGTCGGGGATACCGTGGAATTCAAATATAGAAAAGATCTGCAGCAGAAATATAAAAAACGCGAATTTGTCGTCAGTGGGATTATAAATACACGAAAATCTATGATAGGCAGAGAAGCTTATGTAGTATACGCATCTCCTGCTTTTTATGAAGCACAGTTTGACGCGCAGGAGAGACGCTATATGGTAATGTTTCAGCTGGATGACAGCGTAGAGATCACATATGATATGTCAGAAGAGGTTCTGATAGACCTTATGAAAAAATGCGGGATTCAGCAAAAAAATGTTTTGGTAAACTCCGGCTATTTAATGTGGGAGCTTGATCCGGGATATGAGACGATGGCTGTGTGCGGAGTGATTGGCTGTATCGTCATTGTTTTATCCATGATTGTTATATATAATATCTTTCAGGTCGGCATTGTGCAGAATATTAAGGAATATGGAAAGATTCGGGCAGTTGGGGCGACGAAAAAGCAGATGCGGCATCTGATTTATTTAGAAGGACTGATGCTTGCTGCAAAGAGTATTCCGGCAGGAGTGGCATCGGGATTTGTGATTGCATGGGGAAGCTTTGAATGGCTGCTGCGGCAGGGCGATGAGTTAAGCGCGGATCTGGAGCGTGTAAGTGTGAATATATTTTCAGTTCCGGTTCTTTTGGCTGCTGCGGCACTGGCATTTGTAACTGTTATGATAGCACTGCGCAGACCGATGAAAATTGTATCTGATATATCGCCTGTTGATGCGGTGCGTTATCAGGAAAATACCACTCGTAAGAATGCAGGCATACGCAAAGGCAGGACATTTGTGTCAGTAATTTCTCTGGCGGCTGCAAATATATCTGCAGACCGCAGGCGTACAATCAGCACAATCCTTACGATGGGTTTATCCTGTGTACTTTTTGTCGTGATAGCAAACTATGTAGGGAACATAGATACAGAATATGATGCAAGGAGAAATATCGAGCATGGGCAGTTTTTATTGGAGCTGGATTTTTCTATGAATGATAAAGCTTATCCGGAAAACAATCTGGATGTGATATTGAAAAATAACCCGTTAAATAAGGAGTTGATTGAAAGGATCGAGGCAGTAAACGGTGTGACAGGTGTGCAGATTAGAAATATTCTGCTAGTTGAGATGGATGGCGAAAAACAGACAATGATGGTATTAAACGAAGAAGATTTCGATGCGCATGAGAGAGCAGGCTCAGAAGTCGGTGATCTGGATTATGATGAAAGTATTTATTACGGATGGTCGCATTTTATGGAAGATAACGGGTATAGACTGGGGCAGCAGCTGAATATGGAGGTTACAAATGGGCTGGATGTAAGTATAATAAGCGGAGTACTCAAAGGCAGCTTTGGCGGCATGGACGCAGAGTGGGTAATAACTCAGAAGACGTATGAGCAGCTGAATCTGGCTGATCATGCATCTGCTGGATGGATGTGGGTAGATTGTGATCCAAAGGATGTGAATGCTGTGCGTATAGAGTTGGAAAATCTGCTGGGAGGTATGGAGCATGTGGAAATGAGGACATTTGCAGACACAAAGAAAGTATCTGAGCTATCTTCGCTAGTAATGAAGCTAGGCTGTTATATGTTTCTTGGTATTATCGGACTGATAGGGTTTATGAATCTGGCTAATACGATGATTATCAATATTATAACCAAAAAACAGGAGTATGGTATTCTGCAGGCAGTGGGAATGACAAATAGGCAGTTGAATTTCTGTCTGCAGATACAAGGGCTGATTTTTACAGTCGGCACGGTGCTTGTGGCACTGCTTGTGGGTCTGCCGGCAGGTTATGGATTATTTGTTTACAGTAAAAATAATTCTCTTTTTGGAATCAATGTATATCATCTGCCGGTATTGGAGATTGTCTGTATGATTGCAGCAGTGGCGATTCTGCAGCTGGGATTGTCTTATCTGCTGAGTAAAAATCTGAAAAAAGAATCGCTGATAGACAGGATTCGGTATCAGGAATAAAGTGGGAGCTGGGATGATTGTTACATGGAAACTGATTGTGAAATGTATAGGCATGGGTTATAATATGAAAAAAAGTATCAGATGGGGGCAGTAATGAAGAAGGCATTACCTGTTGGTATTGAAAATTTTGAAGATATAGTAAAATCTGGATATTACTATGTCGATAAGACAATGCTCATAAAAGAATTACTGGATTTAAAGGGGAAAGTAAATCTGTTTACACGTCCAAGAAGATTTGGAAAGACATTGAATCTAAGTATGCTTCATTACTTTTTTGAGGATACAGGAGATGCGAAGAAAAATGAGGAGAACCAATCGCTCTTTCAAGGCTTTAAGATTATGGAGCAAGGCGAAAAATATACGCAGCATATGGGAGAATATCTGGTTATTGATTTAACGTTGAAGTCAGCCAAGCAGCCCACTTTTGAATCCTCGTATGAGAAGATGAAAAGAGCAATAGCAGACGAATTCCACAGGCATCAGTATATACTGGCGAATGAAAAATTGAATGAAGAGGATAAGAGGCTCTTTCAGAAGATTGCTGATCGGAAGGCAGAATATGATGATTATTCTGGTGCGTTGGAGTTCTTAAGTAAATGTCTTTATGAAGCGACGGGTAAAAAGACGGTTATTCTGATAGATGAATATGATGTGCCGCTTGAGAATGCTTATTTCAGAGGATTCTATGAGCAAATGACGGATTTTATCCGTTCATTATTTGAATCAGCGCTGAAGACGAATCATTATCTGCAGTTTGCTGTTATTACCGGGTGTCTGAGGATTTCAAAGGAAAGTATATTTACCGGACTGAATCATGTGAATATGATATCTATACTTGATAAAAAATATAGTGAGCATTTTGGCTTTACAGAGCAGGAAGTGATCCAGATGATGTCTTATTATGAAGTGGAAAGCCGTTTTTCCACAATGAAAGAATGGTATGACGGATATTTGTTTGGAGACACAGAAGTGTATAATCCATGGAGCGTGATTAAGTTTTTATATGATCTATATTCAGATGTGAATGCATTTCCGCATCCATACTGGATTAATACAAGTTCTAATGATATTATAAAAGACCTGATTACCAGAGCAGACAGGGAAACGAAGGGTCAGATTGAAACACTTTTAGGCGGCGGGATTTTAGAGATTCAGGTTTATGAAGAAGTTACCTACGAGGATGTGTACAGAAATGGTGAGAACTTGTGGAATTTCCTATATTTTACAGGATATCTTACAAAAGAGAGTGAATATTTTGAGGAATCCTCTATCTTTTTAAGGTCGCGTATACCTAATATAGAAGTAAAAACAATTTATCAGAATACGATTCTGAACTGGCTGAAAGCCGCTATAAAGAAAGAAGATTTCCATGATTTGTACATGGCAATGGAAGAGGGGGATGCCCGGAGGATGACGGATATATTAAATGGCCAGCTTTTCCGTACCATCAGCTTTTATGACAGTGCAGAGAACTTTTATCATGGATTCCTGACAGGAATATTAAGCCAGAGTGAGAATTATTTGGTGAAGTCTAACCGGGAGTCGGGGAATGGGCGTTCTGATCTTATGGTGAAAAGTCCGTCGTTGCGGGGAAGAGCGTTTGTTGTAGAAGTAAAGGTTTCGGATTCTGTGGATGATTTGGAAAATGATGCTAAGAAGGCACTGAAGCAGATTTATGATAAAAGATACATGGAAGAGCTGCGTGCGGAAGGGTATAAGAAGGTTGATTGTTATGGAATAGCATTTTTTCGGAAGGATTGTGAAGTTTGGTTTGGGGAAGGATAGAAGTAAGATCGTAACAGTTCTGCCTAAGGCTGAACTGTTACGTAAGATCAGGGTTATTTTATATTTTTGGTTTCATATTAGAACATTCTATGATAAAATGATTTTATCTTTTGGAAAATGTTCAGTAGTATGTGTAAAATAAGTAAATGTAGAAATAGTATGCAATGGTATTAATTAGGCTAAAAGAAATTGCAGAAGATTTGAGGGAGGAAAAGCCGATGATGTTATTTCAGAAAAAGAAACAGGAAACATTAGATTATGATAAGGAGAATGAGAAGCCGATCTTAAGATGCAGTATCTGCAATGGGGAGAAGGTTGCTGGATTTAAGAATATAAATTCCGGTAAATTTCATGAAGTTATGTTTGTGCGTGATGAGAAAGATTTGGAAGAGTTTAGGGAGAAGTATGGTATCAGTGGTGAGATAATTAAAGAATATTAGCTCTTATAAAAAATATCTGTCACAATTAGATAGCGGCTGCTATTTTGGGAGTGTCAGGATTTCTGTAATCAAACTTAGCCCGAAAGTGGCTGTGATGTGTAAAGTAACGGCATCTAGCCCATTGGAAGCCCTGTTCACGTATTTTTTGAAACACATAACGATTATTTATTGTAATTTATACTTACTTATGCTATATTATCAGACGAACGGTATTCTGAACAATCTAAAAGATCTGGAAGCGGATCATAGACAGAAATAAGAAACTGTATCAAAATGAACTATATCAAAATAGTATAAGCTGTATGATGTATCACGCAGCCGGACAGCGGCAGATCATTGTGTCTGTGGAATTTTCACTATTAAAGTAACCTGCAATGGACAGTGCTTTATAGCTGTCACTCCAAATAGCTGTATCAGGCAGGCACTTTTAAAGGCTTGACCATTGATGATGACAGCAGTGGATGACGCATTAAGATCACGGGTATTACTTTATGCCGTTTATATTTTGTAATTTCAATATGCTTTTTCTAATCACAGCATATTATCATTTCGTTCATTTTCAAATCACAGCTGTAAGGTGCAGCTTGATTTATCCAATGTTACCGTTCAGTAACAGATTTCATTATATATTAAGAAGGGAAAATTGGATTATGAAAAACACATCGGTTACATTTAAGGAAGCAAAGGCAAAGGGTATCAAGCTGTCTATGCTGACCGCATATGATTACACGACAGCGAAGCTGGTTGATGAGGCGGGAATCGACGCGATTCTCGTGGGAGATTCACTGGGTATGGTTATGCTGGGCTATGAGGATACGCTGTCTGTGACGATGGAGGATATGATACACCATACCGCAGCAGTGGCGCGGGGAGCTAAAAATGCACTGGTTATTGCAGATATGCCGTTTATGTCTTATCAGACTTCTGTGTATGATGCAGTCTTAAATGCCGGGCGCTTGATGAAAGAAGGACGCGCGCAGGCAGTAAAGTTAGAAGGCGGTCTGGAAGTATGTGAGCATATTAAGGCTATCGTAAGGGCATCGATCCCGGTCTGCGGACATATCGGCCTGACACCGCAGTCTGTCAATGCATTCGGCGGATTCAAGGTGCAGGGCAAAGGAGAGGAAGCTGCACAGCGTATTCTGAATGAAGCACGGGCTATCGAGGAGGCTGGAGCATTTGCTGTTGTACTGGAATGTGTGCCGCAGGCACTGGCAGCTAAGATTACGCACAGCATAGGAATCCCTACGATCGGAATCGGCGCAGGTGCGGGCTGTGACGGACAGGTGCTTGTGTATCAGGATATGCTGGCAATGTATTCGGATATGGCACCAAAATTTGCAAAGCAGTTTGCGCAGGTCGGCAGCCAGATGAAAGAGGCTTTTGCGGTTTATAAGCAGGAAGTCTTAGACGGGACGTTTCCGGCAGCAGAACATACTTTTAAGATGGACGAAACAATTATTGATAAGCTGTATTGAGTAATAAATAGTTATCATTCAGTTCGGTATTTTGCATTTCCTGCAAAATATGTAAGAAGATGTGAAGGGTACCAAGAGGGAATCGAAGGTTGTACTGTAGCAATAAATAGGATTGATACGAAAAAGGAGATGAAAAAGTGGAGATCTGTAATAAAATAGAAGCAGTCAGAGAGCGTGTGCATGAATGGAAAAAAGAAGGTCTTTCTATTGGATTTGTGCCTACGATGGGGTATCTGCATGAAGGTCATAAAAGCCTGATTGATGCAGCCAGAAGCAATAATGACCGTGTGGTAGTCAGTATTTTTGTAAATCCGATGCAGTTTGGGCCGAACGAAGACCTTGCGAGTTATCCAAGGGACTTGGATAAGGATGCGGGGCTGTGTGAAGCAGCTGGTGTTGACCTGATCTTTCATCCGCAGCCGGAAGAAATGTACGCGCCAGATTTTAGTTCCTATGTGGATATGAATGGGCTGACCGCACAGTTATGTGGAAAGAGCCGTCCGGGGCATTTTCGCGGTGTGCAGACAGTAGTATTAAAGCTGTTTCATATAGTAGCACCGGATCGGGCATATTTTGGACAGAAGGATGCGCAGCAGCTGGCAGTGATTAAGCGTATGGTCAGGGATCTGAATGTAGATGTAGATATTATCGGATGTCCGATTGTACGTGAAGAGGACGGGCTTGCAAAAAGCTCCAGAAACACATATTTAAACAAAGAAGAGCGCACAGCTGCGCTTGTGTTAAATCGCAGTCTGCAGGAAGGCAGAAGGCTGGTGGAATCTGGAGAAGATAATGCAGCAGTGATTAAGCAGGCAATTACGCAGGTGATTGAGAAAGAACCAATGGCAAAGATTGATTACGTAGAGATTGTTGATTTTGATACGATTACTCCGATTGAAAAATTGAAAGGTTCTGTGTTGGCTGCTGTTGCTGTATATATTGGAAAGACCAGACTGATTGATAACTTTATTGTGGAAAAGTAAGGAGGATTTTATGAATCTCACGATGCTGAAAGGAAAAATTCACCGTGCAGTTGTCAGGCAGGCGGATTTAAATTATGTGGGCAGTATTACAGTCGATACCGATTTGCTGGAGGCAGCAGGAATTCTTGAATACGAGATGGTGCAGGTCGTAGATGTAGAAAGCGGGAGCCGCTTTGAGACTTATACGATTGCAGGTGAAGCAGGTTCCGGTATGATCTGCTTAAATGGGGCGGCAGCCAGACAGGCGGCCGTTGGCGACCATGTAATTTTAATGAGTTACGCGCAGATGACACCTCAGGAAGCAAAAGAGCATAGGCCGAAGGTTGTTTTCGTCGATGAAAATAATAAAATCGTAAGGCTGACAAATTATGAGAAATATGGAAAGCTGACGGAAGAGTTTATTCAGCTGACGGACGATCATTAAAAGATTCCTGTTTTTGCTGCATATAGTACGATTAATCATATAAATCTGCTGCACTGCTTATACCCGCGAATGAAAAAAGTTTTTCAAATTCATTGTGTTCGCGGGTATATATAGGCAGCAGCTTTGGCAGATCATATCATTCTTTTGTATTTTCGTGCAGGGCAGCTGTGTGTAATTTGTCTTTTCTATAAGATACATGCAGGTATCTGCGGAGCAGGCATAACAGTACGATACTGATGACCGATACAAAATCTTCATATGGCGAAGTCTCGCCTACAATCATATGCCGTGCTACCAGGAAAATCAACACTTGTATTACATTATCTGCATTTGGGCGGCAGAGCATTTCTAAAAATTCAATACCGATTACAATTATAAATATTTCTTCCAGATAATGTCTGAAAATCGATATATCATCTATAAGCGCCTGAAAAGTACTGAAATAGTCTTTTAAAAGGCTGAGGATAGATATTACAATCCCGATTAATACAAAGAATGCTGCGATTAGTTCCAGCATCTCACAAAAGTACTGCAGTACTTTTTTCATCTTATGCATAATTTCTTCCATAACTCCTCCGTTTCTTAGTAGAACGTGTTTGAAAAAGCTTTCCGAAAAATGTATCCACAGGGCATGAACGGATTCACATTTCTGTGCAAAGTGAGGAGTACAGATTGCGGGAATGATATTTCAAATACGCTTTAGGGGGGTGCTGTTTCGTATAATGACTGCTTAATATAAAATATAAAGTGTAAGCAGGGTTCTTGTCAAGAATTTTTGCGTGCATCTTCAAGGCTGATTCGAAACAGGCGGTGCAGAAGGTCTTTTCCATTGAATGGAATCAGCGGATAGAGATAACCAATACCTGAAAGAGTTTTATTTCCGGCAATGGCTGCAAAGCTGAATAGAATACCTCCGATATATCCATATACTCCAAATAAGCCGGTTGTTACTAACAGGATGATGCGCATAAACTTTAACGCGTAGCCTAGTTCATAACTGGCCTGAGAATAATTTGCGACTGCTACAAATGCCATATACAGCATAGTTTCAGAATTAAACCAGCCGGATTCGGAAGCGAAATCTCCAAGTACAATTCCGGCTATGACACTCAGCGGAGTACTCAGCATTTCTGGGGTATTCAATGCTGCGAGCTTCATGCCGTCAATCGCAAATTCTAAGATCAGAAGCTGCAGCAGGATAGGCACATTTATGGCATCCTCGACGACAATAAAAGACAGCGGCTGTGGAATCCATTCTGGATACTGCAGCAGCAGGAGCCAGGTCGGCGTCAGCAGCAGCGCGATTATGTTTACAAGGAAGCGCGACAGACGCAGATAAGTGCCGGTAATCGGCGGGAGGTAGTAATCATTTGCTTCTTCTGTCAGTTCAAATAGTGTAGTCGGCAGTATAATGGCAGAAGGAGAGTTATCTACCAGCAGTACAATGCTTCCTTCTAAAATAGCAGAAGCTGCAGTATCAGGACGTTCTGTATATTTGTATTTTGGAAACGGGTTTATCCAGTGGTGGGGACAGAGTGTCTCTGCCAGGCTTTCGCAATTCATCGTCAGGGCATCTACAGATATTTCGGATATACGTTTCCTGATATTTTCTAAAAAATGAGGATCAACACGCTGCTTCATATATGACAGGACAATATCCGTATGCGAGCTTTTTCCTGCGGAGGTTATCTCCATAACCAGATCTGGATTGCGTATTCTGCGCCGGATCATAGAGGTGTTAAATACGATTGTTTCTACGAATCCATCTTTGGAACCGCGAAGCACTTTTTCTTTAGACGGTTCTTCTACACTCCGTGCCGGGTAAGTGCGAAAATCGATGGCAAGTGCCTGATCGTATCCGTCTATGATTAGGATGGGAACCCCAGACAGAAGAGAGGTGATAAGCTCGCTGCTGTCTTTGATAAGGTCGACCTCTCCATAGGGTATCATTCGTTCTGAGAATCTTTGTACATTCTGTGGCATTTTATCTGGAGTAATCGCAAAAAATCCTTCCATGATCTTTTCCAGGACATCATCTTTGTTCAGGCCGTCGATCATGTAAAAACAGGCTGATCTTTCAGCAACGATAAAATTGCGGGGGATCAGATCATAGTTTAATTCAGGATGAAATAGATCATCCATCAGCTTTTGATTTTGAGTGAAACTAGAGGTTAATTGTTCATTCATGATAAATATATCTCCTGTTATTATAATACAGTGGTTTACTGTGTGTGCAAGTATGAATATTGTATTTAGGGCAAAGATGACGAAACAATCTGTCATCATATTTATTATTGAGGTGAATATATATTGTTAGTTTGAGGAATAGATGGAAAAATATACATGCTTACGCCGCTTTTTTGAATAAATGTATTAGGCGAACTTCCAATGGGACACAAGCCGTAACTTTTTACAGTATAGCCATGCACGTATCATTGAAGTACATAAGAAGGCGGGCAGTGCAAATGACTGCTTTTGAAATCATTTTGATTTTTATTGGCATATGGGCTTTGACGATTGTCCTTGATAGTAATGGGAAAAAATCATCCGTGAAAAATCGCTTGACAAATATTCATATTGGGAATAAAATACATAGTAATCAAAACTACATAACAAAATATTAAATAACACATAATAAAGCAAGCGAATTCATAAATGGAAGAAATGAGTCAATATAAATATATCAAATAATGAAATGAAGGAGGAATCATTATGGAAATAACAATTCGTGAACCGGGAAGTGCGATTACGCATTTTATAGGAATGATGCTGGCGGTATTTGCATCGGTGCCGCTTTTAGTTAAGGCAGGGCTGACTTCTGGAGGGCAGTGTTTTGCGGCAATGGTAGTATTTATGTGCAGCATGATCTTATTATATGGCTCAAGCGCTATGTATCATGCTGTCATAGTATCTGACAAAATATTAAAAGTATTTCGGAAGCTGGATCATATGATGATTTTTGTATTGATTGCGGGTTCTTACACGCCTGTCTGCCTGATTGTTTTAGGAGGCAGGCAGGGATATACACTTTTAGCTGTTGTATGGGGAATTGCGATCGCAGGCATGGTGATTAAAGCAGTATGGATTACATGTCCAAAATGGTTTTCATCTGTGCTTTATATTGCAATGGGCTGGGTATGCGTGGCAGTTTTTGGAACGCTGTTTCATACGCTTTCTGTAGAAGCGTTTTTATGGCTGCTTGCAGGCGGGATTATCTATACGATTGGCGGAGTTATTTATGCGCTGAAGCTGCCGATTTTTAATCAGAAGCATAAATATTTTGGGTCGCATGAGATTTTCCATCTGTTTGTGATGGCGGGGAGTATCTGTCATTTTATATTTATGTATCAGTATGTAGCATAATCAAATAATTTTAAAGGATGCGGGGCGCGGTTCCGTCTTCTGGTGACTTTTCCGGAATGCTAAGAATCCCTAAGTATTCTGCATCTGCATTGCGGCACCGGATGGTCACGACACATGGTCCGCCCCGGCCTAAGGCCTGAAGCTAAAGGTGCCGCCTATAATCTTGCAATAAAAATACTGACTATGATATGCACTCGGTCACGCTGTCCCCATATAACTGCTTGAAGATCGCAGAGAGTTCCGCAATCCGCAGTTCTGCCGTTTCCAGTTTTTTCTTATTGGCGGCGTTTGCTACCGTCCTCGGCCTGTTCGGTCAACAGCTTGCTTTTCTGTTTTAGACAGAGTATTTTCTTTATAGCATCTTGTCAAAATACACTATCGCAAATAGTTCAATTAGATTACGTACACCAAAATAAATTAATCCAAAAATTGATATTCGTTGAAATGTGAAAGTAGCTTGACTATTTATAAATAGCGGTAAAATAGCAAGCAATAATATAGCCAAAAAGTTGCGCCTGATGCGATAATGAGAAAAGCTAAAATAATTATTTGTTCATTCATGATTTTTTGTCCCTCCTATACTCAAAAACTTTATCAATAGATACGTCAAAGGCTTCTGCAATCTTAAATGCTAATTCTAAAGATGGCGTATATTTATATTTTTCTATTGATATGACTGCTTGGCGTGAAATCCCAACTTTATCCGCCAAATCAACTTGCGTCCAATCTCGTTCAGCCCGCAATACTTTAATCCTGTTCCATATCAAAACCATCACTCCTTTCCAAAATGTAATGAGGTGATTACATCTGGGGTGTAACAGGTTCATTACATTTTGTCAAGGGATGGAAACAAAAAATATAGGAGTGAGAAAGATTTCGGTAGCAGTTCAGATAGGGTGTTACATTTGTGGATAACCGGACGCCGGGTGAGGGGAGCTGTTCTGTCTTCTGGTGACGTTGGAAGAATGATTAGAATCCCTTAGTATTTTGTTCGATACACAGGCGGCGAAGCCGCAGCGGCGCCTTTAGCTTCCGGCGTTTCGCCAGGGCTGCTGATAAAATATAAAAAAAGATGTAAAATAGGATAAAAGGTGCTATAATACTTAGAAATGATTATTTCTGCAAAACCTATTTGAAATAATGACAGTCGTTTTGTCTATAGGAAAAAATGGATAATGCAGGAATCATATGTTTTGGAGCTTCCTGTATAATTCAAATATAGGGAATTCCAAGAAGGGTGGTTGATAAA
>CANDMV010000014.1 GCA_947385875.1 uncultured Eubacterium sp.
AATGCAAATGCAGAATGCCTAGAATTTCTTAACATTCTGTAAAAGTCACAGGAAGACGGACAGTTCCCCTCGCCCGGCGTCTGGGTTGCCAGTATGTAACACATTATCTGAACGGTTACAGAGTCTTAAGTTAATGCCAGTGGGTGTGAAAAGTAACGAGGCATCGGTGCAGTTGGAATATTCCGCATTAAGCGTAAATTTTCTGTACTATGTGATATTATGTGCTGTAATTAAAGGAAACGTTTATGCTGAAGCAGACTGAAAGTCAAAAGTTTTAGGAGGTATTGCTATGGCAAGAACAGTAAATACGGGAGCGCGGGATTTTAAAGATATTATTGAGAATAATGATTTCTATGTGGATAAGACAGATTTTATCAAGGAATGGTGGGAAAACAGGGATACTGTTACATTAATTACCCGCCCGCGGAGATTTGGCAAGACTCTTAATATGAACATGCTGAATTATTTTTTCTTTAAATCATGCAGGCAAAAGAGGTATGATATTACCTCCAACCGGGAAAGCGGTGATGGCAGATATGATGTAATGCTTTTACCATTAGAGACAGGAAAAGATGCGATGATACTCGAATTCAAAACTTGTGACACTGCTAATGAAAAGAACCTGAAAGATACAGTAAAAGCAGCATTACAGCAGATTATTGATAAAAAATATGCTGTCTCTTTCGAAGCAAAAGGAGTAGACCGAAGTAAGATCAGAATCTACGGGTTCGCTTTCAGCGGGAAAGAAGTATTTATAGACGGCGGATATATGAATGATTATGAGAATAGCCATCTAACCGCAGAATCTAAATTCTTGTAATATGATTCATAAAATGATAAACTGATAAAGCAGGATAATTCTAATAGATTTTATGCAGTATGTGGTCAGTTTTATACATCTAAGGAGCGCTTGTTATGGAGCAGGATTTTTCATATACATTAATACGTAAAAATGTCAAGAATATCAATCTGACTGTCAAATCTGACGGCAGCCTCGTTGTCTCGGCGAATCCTCGTGTGAATAAGAAATATATAGAAGAATTCGTGCAGTCCAAAATCCCGTTTATACAAAGGGCCAGACGGAAAATGGCTGGGAGCAGGGCAGCGGACCACGCACTATCCTATGAGAGCGGTGAGAAGGTGCCGTACCTGGGCAGTTTTCTCACACTTCAGGTCGAAAAAGCGGACAGGCGGTTTGTTCCCGAATGGATTGAAGGAGTACAGTCTGGCAGTATTACAAATTTTTCCAGAAACACGCAGGGAGAAGCTTTATTCCGTCAGGAGGGGCAGCTTTATCTGTATTCTGCTGATCTGCAGGACCCGGCGCATAAACAGCAGCTCTATGAATCATGGCAGAAGATTCAGGCTGGCATGATATGTGAGCAGATGGCAGAAAAATACTATCCGCAGTTTCAAAGGTTTGGGGTTGTTTATCCAGAGATTAAGATTCGAAAAATGAGCTCCCGGTGGGGGTCGTGCATTCCGGCAAAGCATAAGATTACATTTAACAGCCTTCTGCTGGAAAAACCGATGGAGAGCATTGAGTATGTCGTTGTGCATGAATTTGCGCATTTTATACATCCGAATCATTCGAAAGCTTTTTATCTGTTTGTTGAGCAGATTCTGCCGGATTGGAGGGAAAGAAAAGAAAAATTGAAAACATGAAAAGAAATAAGACAAGCAATGGGAGGAAAAGGTATGGGAAAAGAAAAAAAGACAAATAATCAAAAGGCCGGGCGAAGCAGTGCATATCGGCATCGGACAAGGAGGCTCAGCATCAGGGCAAAAATCCTTGTTCCTATAGCTGTAATTGTGGCGCTGATTTGCTGCTTTATGGCACTTCTGTTTAAGTCACGCATGGAGTCAGATATGATTATGACAGGTGCGGAAATGGCGGCGTATGTTGGAAGCCTGGCTGAACATAATATGAATGGCAATCTGGTTGAGATGCTGTCCGAAGGCGCAGAAAGCTCTGTTGCATATCAGGTATTGAGTGAGTCTATGGCTAGTACGAAGGAGGGCTCATCCATACGGTATATGTATACTTTGTACACAGACGGCAGTAAGGTGTACTACGGCGTTGATTTGGATGAAGAAGACAGGCAGGCGATTGGAGCAGAGTTTGAAGATGAGCCGTATTCCAGGCTGAAGCCTGTATTTGAACAGGGAACTGTCGTGAAGGATGATAAGATCACCATAAATAATCGTGTACCGCTGATTTCTGCTTATGTACCTGTCTATAATGCAAAAGATGAGGTTGTAGGCGCAATAGGCTGTGACTATGATGCATCCGGCATCGTGGAGGCAGTCAATGAGACGATGCGTAATGTTGTGCTGATCGGTATCGGATGCTTTGTGGGAGCGGTCATACTGTTCAGCCTGATTATCAGCGGGATTTCCAGAAATCTATGGCGTGTGGATGACAGAATCTATGATATTGTAAACAGCAACGGAGACCTGACCCAGACGATACAGATCAAAACCGGGGATGAGATCGAATCAATCGCCGGGCATGTCAATGAACTGCTTGCCTATATGCGCCAGATTATGACAAATATTTCTGACAATTCAAAACGGTTGAACAGCTCTTCGGAAAATGTGGCGTCTCATTTGAAAAATACGCAGGTGAATGTATCTGAGGTATCAGCTACGATGGAAGAAATGTCAGCCGCTATGGAAGAAACGACGGTGTCGTTAAATGAGGTTCAGAATTCTGTAGCGGAAGTATATGAATTTATCGAGCAGATCAATAACCGTACGCAGGATGGCGGCAGACTGTCGGATGAGATTAAAGAAAGCGCTCAGAGGATGCAGTCGAATGCGGTTGCAAAGCAGGAGTCGGCAAAGCAGCAGACAAAGGAGATCACAGAGAGTGTCTATGCTAAGATTGAAGAATCCAGGGCAGTTGAGAAGATCGGAGAGCTGACGGCTAATATTATAAATATTACAGATCAGACAAATCTGCTGTCACTGAATGCGAGCATAGAAGCAGCAAGAGCCGGGGAAGCCGGACGGGGATTTGCTGTAGTGGCAGGCGAGATTGGAAAGCTGGCTATGGATTCGGCTTCGGCAGCAGAGCAGATTCAGAGTGTGAGCGCAGCAGTTACTCAGGCGGTGAATGCGCTGGCGAAGGAAGCCTCACACATGGTAGAGTTTATGGAAGCTACTGCATTAAAAGGATATTCTGATCTGGTAGATACGAGTGAAGAATATAATCAAGAAGCAGGCAAGATTAATGATATGATGCAGGTATTTGAGCAGCAGTCTGGACAGCTGCAGCATAATATGGACAGTATCCGGCAGGTAATTGAGATGGTGGCAGGCTCTGTAGAGGAAAGCGCGCAGGGTGTCAGCCGCATTTCGCAGATGTCGGCGGATATTAATGAGAGCGTTACAGACATAGAAGGGCAGGCAGACGAAAATATGGATATTGCAAATATGCTCGATGGTGAAGTGAATAAATTTCAGTTGTCATAATGCCTAATTCTGTTCATTATTCCTAAAATTATTTTCGTTTCAAGAACTATTGCTAAAAAACTTGACTTTTTCGTTAAATCAACTTATTATTAATTGCGTTAACACTTTCACGAGTCAAAGGGGAAAAGTGGAAAAGCAGTTCATGAGAACGAAAAAGGAGAGAAAAAGAAAATGAAAAGAAAAATAATCGCAGTACTTATGGCGGCGGCAATGACAGTTTCATTGGCAGCTTGCGGCAATTCTACAGACAGTGGTACATCTGAATCAAAAGCCAATAATACAGCAGACGATCAGAGCACAGGAAGCGCAGATGACGCGTCAGGAGAGGACAATGCGGCAGACGAGTCTGGTGCGGCGGACGATACGCAGGATGGTGCGGACGCGGCAGGTACAGCGGACAGTGATAAGGTATATAACATCGGCATCTGCCAGCTTGTTGAGCATGAGGCTCTGGACGCAGCTACCCAAGGATTCAAAGATGCGCTGATTGAGCTGTTAGGGGAAGACGGGGTAAAATTCGAAGAACAGAACGCGCAGAACGAACAGACAAACTGCGCAACGATCTGTAACGGGTTTGTATCGAACAACGTAGATTTGATTCTTGCGAACGCTACACCGGCATTGCAGTCTGCGTCAGCAGCGACTAATAAAATCCCGATTCTTGGAACATCTGTGACGGATTATGCAACAGCGTTGGGAATGTCTGATTTCAGCGGTACGACAGGCACGAATATTTCCGGTACCAGCGATCTTGCTCCGATTGACCAGCAGGAGGATATGATTCTGGAGCTGTTCCCGGATGTAAAGAATGTAGGCATTGTTTACTGTTCCGCAGAACCAAACTCTAAGTATCAGGCAGAACAGATGGAAGCAGCATTAGAGGAAGATGGCATCAGCTATAAAGAGTATACAGCTTCTGATTCGAATGAAATTCAGGCAGTTGTGACAAATGCATGTAACGCAAGCGACTGCATATATGTCCCGACAGACAATACAATCGCGTCTAGCGTATCTTTGTTAAAGGATCTGGCGCTTCAGTATAAAAAGCCTATTATCGCCGGAGAAGCAGGACTCTGTGAAGGCGGTGTCGCTACATTATCAATCAGCTACTATGACTTAGGCTACGCGACAGGCAAGATGGCTTATGAGATTCTGGCAAACGGCGCAGACGTGTCAGCAATGGAAATCGAGTACGCGGAAGCTACTACAAAGAAATATAACAAAGAAATGTGTGAAGCAATCGGGGTAACAGTACCGGATGATTATGAAGTACTGGAGTAATGTGTGAGCATATGTGAAGCGATCGGGGTAACAGTGCCGGATGATTATGAAGTGTTGAGTAATGTGCGAACACAGGAGTAGTTGCGAAGCAGTATTTCAGCCGATATTTGATTAAGATAATACTGAAATGTATTTATGAATAGCTGGGGCTGTGTGAAGAAATAAAGTTGCGATATGTTATAAAGAGCAGGAGTATTTTGTAATCAAGTGAAAAATACGAGCTATAAAATTTTCCAAATAACTTCTGGTGCTGACACTTGTGAGTCGGCGCTGCTGGCAAATTTTATTGTTCGTGATATAAGTTATTGAGAAAGAATAGGCTGTGCGATGTCTGAAAGCACACATAATGTACATGGAGATTGAAAAAACAAGACAGCAGCATCTGGTCGAAAGATGCTGCACTTGTTGTTTTCATGTATTTTTATCTGCATCAGGGTGTTAGAAGTGTATCTGGAAAATCATACCTGTGATCTGCACTCAGCATCTTTATAGTGTGATAGCGGGAGGAAGCGGCAGATTTAAGGTGTGTGAAGAGCAGCAGTTTGGCAGTCATCGATAGCCAGAGGACAGGAGGAAAATATGTTGGATATTATGGCGTTATTCCGCGCTATGCCGGGTGCATGTGCACAGGGCTTAGTCTGGGGCATTATGGCGCTTGGAGTATATATTACATACAAGCTGTTGGATTTTGCGGATCTGACGGTGGACAGTACGCTTGCAACCGGTGGTGCGGTGGCAGTCATGCTGATCTTAGCAGGCATTCCTACACCGATTGCCCTGATTGGCGCAGCGGCAGCAGGCGGAGCAGCAGGATTTATCACAGGCTTTTTGCATACGGTGCTTGGCATACCGGATATTCTGTCAGGTATTCTGACGCAGATCGCGTTTTATTCTGTGAACCTGAATATTCTGGGGGCATCAAATAAATCCATCAGCGTAGACCAGTATCCATTGGTTATCTCCCTGCGTTATATACCGCGGGCAATCATAGTGACGATTATATTTATTTCTGCGCTGGCAGCAATTCTATACTGGTTCTTCGGAACTGAGTATGGATTTACGATTCGTTCTACCGGATGTAATCCGGATATGTCCAGAGCACAGGGTGTGAATACGAATAAATCGAAAGTAGTCGCTTTGATAATATCCAATGCTATAGTAGGACTTTCAGGCGGGCTGCTTGCTCAGTATCAGGGATATGCAGACGTAGGTATGGGACGCGGTGCGATTGTAATAGGGCTTGCAGCAGTTATCATCGGTCAGGTATTAAGGCAGAGCATATTGGGGCAGAAGGTCAATTTCGTAGTCAAGATGCTGTTTGTCGTTGTAGGCGCGGTGATTTATTATGTAGTTATTACATTTGTGCTCTGGCTGGGCCTTCCATCTGAAAATATGAAGATGTTTTCAGCGATCGTAGTAGCTGTATTTCTTGCGGTTCCTTATCTGAGGGCAAAGGCAAAATCTTCGTTCCGTAGAGGAGGTAGCAAATAATGCTGAAATTGAATAATATACATAAGACCTTTAATAAGGGTACCATCAATGAAAAAGCTGCGCTGCAGGGATTGAATCTGGAATTAAAAGAAGGAGATTTTGTGACAGTAATCGGCGGAAACGGTGCCGGAAAGTCAACGATGTTAAATATGATCGCCGGTGTCTATCCGGTGGATGAGGGAAGTATCCTCATCGACGGCATAGATGTTACGAGAAAGCCGGATTTTAAGCGTGCGGTATATCTGGGCAGGGTATTTCAGGACCCGATGATGGGTACGGCTGCTGATATGGAAATACAGGAGAATCTTGCAATGGCATACCGCCGTGGGAAGAGCAGGGGACTTAGATGGGGAATTACCGCTAAAGAAAGAGCTGATTATAAAGAAAAGCTGAAGATTCTGGATCTGGGGCTGGAAACCCGAATGAGTACAAAAGTAGGACTGCTGTCCGGCGGACAGCGTCAGGCGCTTACCCTGCTGATGGCAACTCTTCAAAAGCCAAAGGTGTTGCTGCTGGATGAGCATACAGCGGCTCTGGATCCGAAGACAGCTGCGAAGGTGCTCGGCCAGACAGAAAAAATCGTGTCAGAAAATGGCTTGACAACCTTAATGATTACGCATAATATGAAAGATGCAATACGACTTGGCAATCGTCTGATTATGATGCATGAAGGCCGCATTATTTACGATGTCGGCGGTGATGAGAAAAAGAAGCTGCACGTTTCTGACCTGTTGGCAAAATTCGAAGAAGTCAGCGGAGAAGAGTTTGCGAACGATAGGATGATGCTTTCTTAGATGGAAAGAAAAGTCAGCGGAAAGAGTCTGCGAACGATAGTGTGGCTGCATTTTTAGACTTCAAGAAAAACTTGATAACAGCAGGATGGCTGCAGCAGAGTAAAAAGAAGATAGTTTGCTGAGCGTTTCGGTTTATAAAATTAGCTGTAACTGGCATGGTATGAACTGAACTATATTTCGGAGGTGGGCAATTTTGAAAATATCGGAATTAAAAAAGGGCCAGAAAGTGACGGTCCGCTGTAAGTATAAGGATTTTTTAGTGGATAAGAATGCAGTTGTAGCCGGTGTGCGTTCGGATGTCGTGCTGTTAGAGCTGATACGTCATGAAGGGCAGGTTGTTGATTTTTCCAGTCCAAGTGTACAGATTATTACGATATATGAGGATGGCCAGGATATGCCGAAAGCATGGGCAAACTGCCGGATTCAGCGTCGGACGGTAGATGGCAGACAGTATCATGCGCTTGCAGCTCCAAAAGGCAGTGTAAGGGTGAACCGCCGCAAAGTATCCCGCATTGTTTTGAATATGCCGGGGAAACTGAAGTTAAGCAATTCGGAACAGAAGATCAATATAACGATACATGACCTATGCGTCAACGGAATTGGAATTCAAAGTCCTGTTAAGGTCGAAGAGCAGGATCTGAAGCATCTGTATATTCAGTTCATGGATGAAGATAAGGATGATGAAGAGGAAATCAGGCTGGAAGCAAGGGTGGTGTGGAAAAAAGAGCTGCCGAATGGCGGATTTTTCTATGGATGCCGTCTAAGCAACGCAGAGGAAAATCTTGGATATTATATAGCTGGCAAGATGAGAGAGATGCGTTAAACTATGTAAAGTGAATGCTGAGTGATGATGATAACTTATTCATTGTATGATCGCAGATGTGTCAAATGGTATAACATGAATGCTAAGATATGTGAATAATTTCATTGTATGATTGCAAGATGTGCTAAACGGTATAAAATAAATGTTAAGAGACGCCAACAATTTATTCATTATTAATTGTTGGCGCCTCTTACACTGATATATCCATGGATTTATACCATGCCTTTCATTTAATTTTCAACAACTCTGTTTTTATCTTAATTGAGGAATGAAACTATATTAGTTTCTGATTTTATTTCTTATCTTATGTTGCTTTTTGTCTTGTCTTCAGCTTAGCCCATTCGGTATCCATGTCTGTTTTCCTTGAATGCTGCTGATCTGAATCCATATATGAATGTACTCGACTGAATCTCTGACCACTTTACAGTGTTTTCTTCACGGTATCTTTGGCATATCATGTAACTAATCTGAAAACGTTTATATTAAACAAATCATGCATTGGAGCGTACCCCGCTTTCATTATATTTCTTAATGCAATCTTGATATGTTTGTCTACAAGACATCTCGTATTTAAAGTACTGTGCACTCTGTAGTATAAGATATTCCCACAGGGTATACTGCATCTAAAGTGTTAGGTACATTGTAATAATTTTATATTCACAAAGTATTTTAAATCTAAAATGCTCCCCGCTGCGCGGTATAAAATATACTAACAGGATTTTCAATATCTAAAACGATCTGTGTTATGTAGTATAAAGTATGACATCCATCGGATTATACCCCGCTTTCATTAGATTCTTTAAAAACAAGCTGTTTGTATCAGAATATATAAATAATATTTCTTAATTTATTTTATCTCTTTGGTTGGTTAGATTTAAAATAAAACTATGAAATATTGCTTATATAGACAGCAAATTTAATTGATATAACTGCTTGTAATTAAAATCTTACATCTAAACTTCGGTTTAAACTTTCGCTCCCATTGGACGATACCCCGCTTTCTGTAAGTTTTGCTAAATCATCTGGGTTTAATATGCCGTTTTCATCGGACTGTACCCCGCTTTCATCAGATTTTGCTAAAACAAGTCTGGATTATGATTCTGCCTCCATTGGATTGTCCCCGCTTTCGTTATTCTCTTAACTAGATTCCTAAACTAGCTCTCTAAAACAAATTCTGGGTTAAAATTCTGTTCCCATTGGACTATCCCCGCTTTCATTATTCTATCAATTAGATTTCTAAAGCTGATATTGGGTTAAAGTTTAGCTCCCATTGGATTGTACCTCTGCTTTCGTTAGATTTCTACAATTAGATCTATATGATTGATCTATATGGCTGGATTTCTAAAGCTGTTATTGGGTTAAAATTTTGGTCCCATTGGTTTATCCCCGCTTTCATTAGAGTTTATGAAAGTTCGAAACCTGCTAGAATTCTTTTTAAATTATGTAAGTTCTAAAATTTACTTGAATTCTTTTTGGTTTATGAAAGTTCTAAAATTCATAAGAATTTCTTCCATTTTTTGAACTGATTTCTAAGAAAATTCTGGGTTAAAATTTAGTTCCCATTGGACTGTCCCCGCTTTCGTCAGATTTTCTAATTAAGGGCTTGGGTTATTTTATACTCTCCATTGGACTATTCTCCGATCTTGTCAGATTTGGTAAAAGCTCTTTGGTAAAATACTTAAATCATTGGTCTATACCTCTTTTCTTAAGATTATGGGGTGATGCGTTCGTATTTTGGTGGACTCACCATCCTCTCTGCAGTGCACTTCTTATATTGTTATTTAAGAAATGATTTTGGCTGTGGTTTTGTTTGTGTTTGCCGTTTGTTTTTTGTTGAAATTATAATATCAAACAAAAATGGATTTGTCAACAACTTTTTTGAAAAAAAATAAAATAAATATTATTAATCTGATATGGGTTCAAAATGTATACAATTATCAGAAAATTCAAAAAAATCATTGATTGTTTGGAAATACCTTTGTTTATAAAATATTCACAAATAGTTCACTGCATTTTCTATTGTTTCAAAATAAAAGTAGTGGTATAATAGAGAACGATTTTGTGATGCATACCTTGCGTACCCAGTGGGAAAGGTACAATATACGATAGCGATAGGAGATTATATGGGAGCATTTGAAAAAATATTTGGCACTCACAGTGAACGTGAGTTAAAAAGAATCAAACCGCTTGTAGATAAAATCGAAGCCCTGCGTCCGACGATGATGGAATTATCTGACGAGGAATTAAGCAGCAAGACATCCGAATTTAAAAAGCGTCTGGAAGCAGGCGAGACAATGGATGACATTTTGGTAGACGCGTTTGCTACGGTAAGAGAAGCTTCAAGACGTGTACTTGGCATGGAGCCGTTCCGTGTACAGCTTATTGGCGGCATTATTCTGCATCAGGGCCGTATTGCTGAGATGAAGACAGGTGAAGGCAAGACGCTGGTAGCAACGATGCCTTCTTATCTGAATGCATTAGAGGGCAAGGGCGTCCATATCGTGACAGTAAATGATTACCTGGCACAGCGTGACGCGGAAGAGATGGGGCAGATTCATCAGTTTTTGGGTCTTAAGGTCGGATGTATCTTAAACAGTATGGATAATGACCAGCGCCGTGAGGCTTATGCCTGTGATATTACGTATGTGACAAACAATGAGCTGGGATTTGATTATTTAAGGGACAACATGGTTATCTACAAAGAGCAGCTCGTACAGAGAGGGCTTCATTATGCGATTGTGGATGAGGTAGACTCTATTTTAATTGATGAGGCACGTACACCGCTTATTATCTCCGGTCAGAGCGGCAAGTCTACGAAGCTCTACGAAGCCTGTGATATTCTGGCAAAACAGATGAAGCGCGGAGAGGGCAACGGCGAATATACGAAAATGGATGCCATTATGGGCGTAGAATTGGAAGAAGACGGAGATTTTATCGTTAATGAAAAGGATAAGGTAGTCAACCTCACCGCAGACGGTGTAAAAAAGGTAGAGCAGTTCTTTAAAATCGAAAATCTCGCGGATGCGGAGAATCTGGAAATTCAGCACAATATTATATTAGCGCTTCGTGCCCATAATCTGATGTTCCGCGATAAGGATTATGTAGTAAAAGATGATGAGGTATTGATCGTAGATGAATTTACCGGACGTATTATGCCGGGACGGCGCTATTCTGACGGACTTCATCAGGCAATAGAGGCAAAAGAGCATGTAAAAGTAAAACGTGAGAGCCGCACGCTTGCTACGATCACGTTCCAGAACTTTTTTAATAAATTTGAAAAGAAAGCCGGCATGACAGGTACGGCTTTGACAGAAGAGCAGGAATTTCGTGATATATACGGCATGGACGTTATTGAGATTCCTACAAATAAACCAGTTGTGCGTACGGACCATCAGGATGCTGTATACAAGACTCAGAAGGAAAAATTCCGCGCTGTCTGCGATGATGTAGAAGAGAGCCATAAAAAGGGACAGCCTGTGCTGGTCGGTACGGTTACGATTGAGACATCAGAGCTTTTGGACAAGATGCTGGACCGCAGAGGAATCAAGCATCAGGTGTTAAATGCGAAGTTCCATGAGCTGGAGGCTGAAATCGTAAGCCACGCAGGAGAGCATGGCGCAGTTACGATCGCGACGAATATGGCCGGCCGTGGTACGGATATTAAGCTAGATGATGCGTCAAGAGAAGCTGGCGGATTAAAGATCATAGGTACAGAGCGTCATGAGTCCAGACGAATTGATAATCAGCTGCGTGGACGTTCCGGCCGTCAGGGAGATCCAGGGGAATCAAAGTTCTATATTTCGTTGGAAGACGACCTGATGCGCCTGTTTGGCTCTGAAAAGCTGATGGATGTATTTAGCGCGTTAGGAGTCGCGGAAGGCGAGGAAATCCAGCATAAGATGCTGACTAATGCGATTGAGAAGGCACAGAAGAAAATAGAAGCGAATAACTTTGGCATACGTAAGAACCTGTTGGAGTACGATCAGGTCATGAATGATCAGAGAGAGATTGTCTACGAAGAGCGTATGAAGGTCTTAAACGGAGAGAGTATGCGTGATTCGATCTACAAGATGATTGTGGATTTTGTAGAAGGAACAGTAGATGCGTGCCTGTCTGATGATGTAAGCAGGGAAGAGTGGGATTTGAATGATTTAAATCAGCTGCTGATCCCTGTCATACCGCTGGAGCCTCTCACAGAGGAGAATATCAGCGAATGCAAAAACAGCAGTGAAATCAAGCATAAGCTAAAGGAACAGGCAGTGAAGCTGTATGAGGCAAAAGAAGCAGAGTTCCCGGAGCCGGAAGCAATCCGTGAGATGGAGCGCGTAATTCTGCTGAAGGTGATTGACCGTAAGTGGATGGCGCATCTGGATGATATGGACCAGCTGCGTCAGGGAATCGGGCTGCAGGCATATGGGCAGAGAGATCCGTTGGTAGAGTATAAGCTCATGGGATTTGAGATGTTCGACGGCATGACCCAGAATATGCGTGAGGATACGCTGCGTCTGCTGTATCATGTAAGGATTGAGGAAAAAGTTGAGCGTGAAGAAGTAGCGAAGGTCACCGGCACGAATAAGGATGAATCTGCGACTGCGAAGCCGAAGAAGCGTGAGAGCAAAAAGGTATATCCGAATGATCTGTGTCCTTGCGGCAGCGGTAAGAAATATAAGCACTGCTGTATGAATAAGGTCGTATAGTCACAGTGCAGCCTTCGGCTTTATAACGATGATGGTTGAATGTTAAAATAATCTTTACGATGAAGTAAGAGACATGCAGGAGCATAATCATGCAGTAAATAAATGGAGCTTTTGATGCAGTTTAATCTGGGTCAGGACAATAACGGTAAATATGCAATGAATAAAAAGCAGAATTACAGCAGAACTACTGTAATTCTGCTTTTTGTAAGGATACAAGAATCTTGAAAAAAAGCTATTATATTTCAAGAATACAAGAATCTTGAAAAGCTCTTGTTTTTCAATCATATAGGAATCTTGAAAAAAAGCTATTATTTTTCTATAATATATAAAAAAGGAAAAGAGATGAAAAGTGAAATGATGTACCAAAGAAGACGTAGAATAGGAAAAATTTTATCAGTCTTGCTGATTTGTGTGTGGATGATGTATACATATAGTGTACAGACGGTGTCTGCTTCGGCTTGGAATCTGGACGAAGTATGCCGGGTGTTTGAGCTGGCCATTGAAAGGAACGAAAAGCAGGTTTCATTTGCCACATCATCTGATTATACATTTGAGCAGCTTACCAGACAGCTGTCGCAGGCTGCAGAGAATCAGGGTATGCTGTATACTGGTAAATGTACCTATCAAAAGCAGGTGCTTGGAAGTCAGGCAGAATATACATTCTATCTCTCAGATGATTCCCTGCTTAAGGTAAAGAGGCTGAAAAATACTGCGGCAGCTTATAAAGCAGCCTTAAAGGCTCTGAAAAACAGTGAT
This sequence comes from uncultured Eubacterium sp., assembly GCA_947385875.1. Classification (GTDB taxonomy): domain Bacteria; phylum Bacillota; class Clostridia; order Lachnospirales; family Lachnospiraceae; genus Eubacterium_J. The sequence continues at coordinate 13,320 of CANDMV010000014.1, forward strand.
TATACGACACGTTTTTATAGCGACTCCTCTTATTATTCGGTTTTTTATCTGATGCTTCAGCAGCACCCGGAATATAATTACAATACACTGGTCTGGAAAAACAGCAACGGTACTTATGGATACCGCAGAAGCAGGGAGCTGACAAAGTCAGAGCAGAATGCAAGAATGAGGGCGGCAGATAAAAAGGCTGAGAGGTTTGTTAAAAATAGAATTAAGAATAATATGACTTCGCTGCAAAAGCTGCAGGCAATCCATGATTATCTGATTCGACTGTGTGAATACGATTACGAAAATCAGGAGGCAAAAGGGTACGAGGATTCCTTTACTGCATATGGAGCGTTGGTGCGAAAGAAAGCGGTTTGTCAGGGATATACGGCAGCATTTAATCTGCTTGCTCAAAAAGCGGGATTTTCTTCGATAGCGGTCTGCGGGCAGGCCAACGGCGGCAGCCATACATGGAATTACATCAAAGTCGGAAGCGGCAGTCGGTATGTAGACTGTACGTGGGATAAGACACTGCAGCAGGGAGGTGCAGTCTGCTATGATTATTTTAATGTCGGCAGTGAAGTAATGCGCAGAAGCCATATATGGGATACAAAGAAGTTTTCAGCAAAGTACTTAAAATATTGTAAGTATATAAAATGATTTTATGAATATCAATAAAAAATGGGTTAGCCGGAGGTCACTGAAATATAGGACCTAAGTAGAAAAATAAGGTATCAGGTTTGACTCTGCATTATGGAAACGGAGGGGGCTCGGATGAAATTTGACCATATGGATCAGCTGAAACAGTATTTGGCAAAGGCGTTTTGCTATGATGGAGATGATGACAATCGACGCGATGGCCAGGCTTAAGAATCTGGGGATACCGGAGGGGCTTACAGCCATCCTGAACAAAGAACTGAATCAAATAAAGAAATAAATGACATAGCGGATAGTTTGATTTTGAAGTATCTAAAATTGTAAAACTTGAATCATGGGTCATTTTCTAACGCCCTGCACAGTAAATGTGCAGGGCTGTTTGAATCCATCACGGGTCTGATTTCCAGCAGTTTTGCCGCGGCCGGATTTTTACTGAAAGCGAGGTTGGGCCAAATACCCCGTGGTTCCGCTGTGGTGAAGTTTAATCTGGATAAAGGATGCTATTAGTTAGAAATTTTTATTCCAGACTGAACTGTTACCGTTTCAGATGCATTTTTAGGCAGCGTAATTTTAACGTAAAAACCACCGTATGGGCTATGATCTATAATAGTGGTACCGCCATGCGCTGCTATAATCTGCCGTACAATAAGAAACCCAAGGCCGTGCTGAAGCTCTGGCAGATTTTCATCACAAGACATATAGTGAGGGGCGTGATTCAATTTATTGATCTGTTCATCGTCAGCTCCGATTCCATCATCGGAAACCGTGATCGTACAGTTTTCATGTTCGGCGGTAACACATATATAGATGCTGCAGCCTTGTTCATTATGGGTGATGCTGTTTTGGATAAGATTGCTGATCGCACGTTTGAGCAGGGCCGCGTCGGCGTTCACCGGGCATAAGGTCAGAGATTCATCGGTTTCCCAGTGAATAGGGTATTTTTCATCCACATCCATGTTAATAAAATCAACGGCGACCTGTCTTGTGATTGCAATTAGATTTTCTTGTTTTGCGTGGATGGGCTGCATATTGTATTCCAGTTTAGAAGCCAGATTAAGATCGCTGATCAGGCTTCTCATTCGTTCACTCTGCTTTACGATTACCTCTGCTTTCTTTTGCTCATCTTCGGTCAAATGTGTATCTTCTCTAAGCTGTGCCGCGTATCCCATCACCATAGACAGGGGGGTTCGAATGTCATGGGATACGCCGGCAATCCAGTTTGCTCGTGCTGTTTCTTTTTTAAGGAGCTGATGGTTTTGGGCCTGCAGGATTTCGGAGGTTTTATTGATATTCAGTGCAAGCTCGGATAGAGGGCCTTTTGTATCCAAATGGACAGATTCGCCTGTCGGCAGACTCTGTATGCCGCTGACAATCGGTTTGATTGATTGTAACAGCCTGGAATTTGTAACAAGATAGATTAAAAAAATAAATGCAGCGTTGACTGCTAAAATAATCAGAACTGTTTTCGGCAGACTGGCAATCAAATCATAATCCCAGCTCGGCCACATATGCTTCCAGAAGCTGTTCTTCGGATAACCCAGTACGATAAGCCCGTATCTGGATGTCCCGGTAAAGGCGGGATAGTCGGCGATATAGCCGCGGGTCAGGTCTGCGATGTCTGAAAGTGTGTAGGCATGGGGGATTGTATCTGGCAAGTTGTCGGTATGCCATGTGACCTGCTTTGATTCTTCCTCAATTAAGACCGCCCAGACATGGTCTTCTTTTAATTCGTAAGTAATGCTGCCAGATAGCATATAGCGGCCTTCGGATGACTGCTTTAGGGCATCTGCGGTTTCCTGGGCAGTCTGATATGGATGGGCATTGGGGTGCTGATTTGTGAAAAAGATAACTAATAAAATAATGTTTAAGGTAAGAAGCAGTACACAGCTGAGAAGTAATATGCTTACGTACCTTCGGATTAGTTTTGGCAAACTTTTCATGTTAATAGTCCATTCCTTTCAAATTGCTTAGGCAGTGCATACGCGGTTTAAATCACTTCGCGATAGGGCTCTCATAGTAGAATCAGTTTGTAACCGAGTCCTTTAATTGTGACTAAAGATCTAGGACGTGATGGGTTTTCTTCTATTTTTTCTCTGATACGTCGGATATGGGCCATTAGGGAATTCTCGTAGCCGAAGGGATTATCGCCCCATGCAGCTTCGCAGAGAGCATCGATTGTAACAATTCGGCCTGCGTTGCGGCAGAGGGCGGTTAAGATCATATGTTCTTTGGCCGTCAGAGGGATATGTTCTCCGTTTTTTATTACTTCAGCTCGGTCAAAATCGATTTCGCAGCTTTGAAGTCTTACAAAAGGGGTTTCGTCTTTGTAGCTCCTGCGCAGGATGGCCATAATTCGGAAAATAAGTTCTTTCGGAAGGAAAGGCTTTATGACATAATCATCAGCACCGAGCCCGAAGCCCTTAAATCTATCTTCATCCTCACCGCGGGCAGTTAAGAAAAGTATGGGATATTCTCCTGTCTGCCGCAGCTGTTCCATTAGGTCGAATCCGCTGCCGTCGGGCAGCATAACATCTAGTATGGCAAGCTCTGGTTTTAGTGTCTCGGCTAAAGTCAGAGCTTCTTTTTTTGTTCTGGCGGCTGAAATATTATGAAAATGTTCGGCTTTCAATATGGAAATTACCAGATCCAGAAGTTCCTGTTCGTCATCGACGATCAGGATTCTTTTACTTTTTAAGTATTCAAAATTCATAGAGTTTCCTTTCGTTTTGGCTGATTTATAATGTGTCACAGGTCAAAGTGTTTTTGTTTAGCGCAGTTATTAAATAACAGCGGAATACTTTCAGTTTGATATGTTCGTTATTATATCATGGATATAAGCCTTTTTCTACTTTGGCGGGTAAATGTAAGGAAGATGTAAGGTAGTAAGAATGCTGCCGTAAGGTTTTGCCTATAAAATGAGTATGCAGGGAGGGAAGAATGTTGTGTCACAGAAGGCATTTTTCAAACACGCTCTAGCAAAGAGAAAGGAATAGGTGATTTAAATGAATATTATTGAAACAAATAATCTTACAAAAACATATGCGGGCTTTACTGCGGTATCCGGAGTGAATCTTCACATACCGAAGGGAGCCGTCTATGGATTCTTAGGGCCGAATGGAGCAGGAAAGTCAACTACGATGAAAATGTTTCTCGGCCTGACAAGACCTACAAGTGGTTCTTTTGTGGTTGACGGCAGACAATATCCGAAAGACCGGGTACAGATTTTAAAAGAGATAGGATCTTTTATCGAAGCGCCTGCTTTTTATGGAAATCTAAGCGGCGAAGAAAATCTGGATATTATCCGTAAGATACTGGGGCTGCCTAAATCCGATGTCTTTGACGCATTAGAGCTGGTTGGCCTGACACAGTATAAAGACAGGCTGGCGAAGAAATATTCTCTTGGAATGAAACAGAGATTAGGTCTTGCGGGAGCTCTGATCGGCAGGCCGTCTATATTGATTCTGGATGAGCCGACAAACGGACTTGACCCGGTTGGCATTCATGAGATCAGAACACTGATTCGCTCGCTGCCGCAGAAATTTGACTGTACGGTGCTGGTGTCGTCGCATCTGCTGTCTGAAATTGAACTGATGTCGGATTGGGTCGGCATTCTCAATCACGGTCATTTACTGTTTGAGGGAACACTTAATGAGCTGAAAACGGGTGCGGCAGCAAAGGGGTATCCGGTTGATAACTTAGAAGATACTTTTCTCGCACTGATTGAAGCTGATAATAAACAAAGAGGCAGGGTGTTTGAAAGAAAGAGATAGAAAAGAAAAAGAAAAGAGAAAGAGATAAAAAGAGAAAGAAAAGAGAGAGGTAATAAAGAGATAGAAAAGAGATGATAAAATATAATTTGAAAAAATATAAGGATAATTAATTTGAAAATAAAAGGATGATAAAGATATAAATTCAATATGAAAAAACGGGATGCAAATATGTGATTGAAAAAATATAAAATATAATTTTGATCTAAGAAATGGTAAATCTGCAATCGGGAAAATATAATTTTGATCTAAAAAAATAATAAATCTGCAAGCAGAAAAAATATAACAAATATAAGGAGTGAGTTAAGATGGGCTTTGGTTTGGAATGTAAAAAGGTTAAGCGTACAGGATTTGCCGTTTCATTTTTTTTCGGCGGGCTTTTAGCTGCAGCGGTGCCTGTACTGAATATGGCAGTCCGTTCTGCAAATTATTTGAGTATCCATGCTTCTCCGGTTCAGATCTTGATGAATGCGAACTGGCAGCTGATGGCGATGCTGAATGTGCTGCTCGCAGCATCAGGAGCCTGCCTGATGTATCACATAGAATATGCCGATGGAGCTGCTTCAAAAATGTGTGCTCTGCCGGTCAGAGAAAGCAGCATATTTTTTAGCAAGTTTGCTCTGATGGCTGTGATGTGTGTGGAAATTCTGGCGATTGAGACTGCGGGCATATTGTTCTGTGTTGTTTATTGGTTTGAGATGTCTGATGAACTGTGGATCGAACTGATCAAAGGATTTGGCTATGCTGTGCTGCTTATGCTTCCGGCGGGGCTGTGTGCACTGTTGATTGCTTCGGCGTGCAGAAATATGTGGGTATCACTTGGAATCAGCGTGGTATGTATATTTACTGCTACATTGCTGCCGACAGATCACTTTATATTGTCGCTGTTTCCATTTGCATTGCCGTTTCAGATGTCTTCAGGTATGCCGGAAAAAACAATTTATAATTTTATAATTGCAGCATTGGTAGAAATTGCTGCGATTGCGGCTGTGAAGGTCACGTTATTGAAAGGAAGGAGACGGTTGGGATGAGTTTTTTGGAGCTGATTGGGATAGAGGCGGGAAAGATACGCCGTTCTAAGATTTTATTGATTTTAGCGGCAGCAGTTGTCATTCTCTGGATTCCATCTATTATAAATGCTGATATAAATTTTGAAATGCAGGCAGAGGGAATATCGCCGGAAAATAATTTTTTGATTCAGGGATTTATGGGAATGGCGTGGTTTATGTATCCGGCAAGCATGGTTGTGAGTACGGTTCTGCTGACCATGACGGAAAGAAGCAGCCGGGGGATGTTAAAAATGCGTTCTCTTCCGGTGCATACCGCGAAGCTGTGTCTGGCAAAATTTGTGGTTCTGCTGACACTGGCGGCTTTACAGATCCTGCTGACGGTTGGAATGTATTTTGCGAGTGCTGGGATTGCGTCCGGGATGCAGAATTATGATTTTATTTTAGAGCCTTTCTTTGTATTCAAAGAAGCAGGAATGATATTTGCTGCATCCGTGCCGATGCTTGCATTGTTCTGGCTGTTGGCGGTATGTATTCAGACGCCCATATTTTCGATTGGGATTGGCCTTGCTCTCATTGTGCCTTCGGTTTTGATGATAAATACAAAATTTTGGTTTATATACCCAATGTCGTATCCGTTTTTTGTGATTACGGCTGAATATGGGAAAATAGCTGCCAATTTTACAACCGCGCAGGTCGATCTCATTCCGTGGCTGCCGGCAGCCGCCGTGATTACAGCGGCATGTCTGTTAATATCCTGCCTTTGCTTTGGGCAGGAAGAAAGGAGATAATTTAAATGATAAATAAATTTTTGAACACTGTCAGTGTGCTGATGATGCTTGTACCGTGGACAATTCTTCCATTAAGATGCTTTGAGTGGGCGCTTAAGTCGCCTGCTGCTGAAATCATGATATCTTGTTATGCAGCTTTTATGATCTTTAGCGGGATATTTACAATTTATATTTATGTCAAAAGAAATTTGCGAAACAACCTGATGAAGGTATGTTTGATTGTAAACGGCCTTTATGCAGTCTTTGGGATTGCTGCGTTTGGACTGATGGGGATGTGAAACAATGTCAGTTACTTAAGCTTTTGTAATCGTTCAGATCGAGTGTTGCATTTATGGATACCCGGCCCGGAACCCTGCTGGTCTGGCCGCTGGAACACAGCATTGAGAAAGAATAAATGAAAACTGAATATACGCAGACGCGGCGTTCCTCTATCCCTGAATGGGAGAACAGGAACGCCGTTTTTTATGTTCTCATATTACATTTGGTATGAAGGAGTCTCTCTGTTGAAGTTGTCTGCTGTGGCTGCCAGTTCTTTGTTGCGGAACTGATTGTAACTAGAGCGTGTTTGTAAAATGCTTTCTGTGAGATGTACCCACAGGGCATGATATGCTTCACACTTGTCTAAATCTCCGAGAGCACATGCCAAAAATTCTCAATGTACCCTGGTACACCTCCGGTTTTTGACATGCACTCTCGAAGATTTATCCGGCGCAATATAACCAGTTATTTAGTTTACGGTGTACTAGAGCGTGTTTGAAAAATCATTCCCGCGATCTGCACTCCCCACTTTGCGGATCATTCATCCCAAATTTAATCAACATAGCCCGCTATGCCTCATAAATTTGGGATAAATTCTCCATATCATGCCCTGTGGGTACAAAGTGTGAAGCATATCATGCCCTGTGGGTACATCTCACGGAAAGCATTTTTCAAACACGCTCTAGCGGCATATATCCGTTCATATAAGTTATCATTCGTGGGTATTTAAATTTTTTAAATAAGGATTTTCAGGAATAAATACATTTATTTCTCCTGGAATATCTTTTCGCAGAACCATATCAATTACCTCATCAATCTGATCTATGGAATATTCTGTATATGGTGCATATTCGCTATACATTTCCAAAGCGCCTGCACCACCCAGAATCACAACTTGTATTGGTGAACTTTCGCATTCCCGCAGTGTATTGCTGTCACCAACAAATAACCGCTGCTGTGTTTTGTCATATTTTAATACAATGCTCCCAAGCCTATAAAAATCTTTTACTACAATAAATCTATCTTTTACTAATTTGTTCTGCATGAAGCACCTCCATGAAGTCTGATATTGATTTTATGGTTCCATTATCATATAACATACGCATTCTGGCAAGCAGGCTGTCTGACGCAGTCTTATAAGCAAGCTCATGGCTCCAGACGTTAAAATGATAATCTTTATCCGACCATAATTGAACCTCAATTTGATAGTGGAATTTATCAAGCTGGTAATATAAATGAACAGCTTGATATCCATCATAATTTTTCTTGCCCTCACGCAGATCTGCTATACGGAAATAGTCTGGATAATGATCGCTGTAATCGGAAACTTTCATTCTGATCCCGATCAAGTCGTTAAAGACAGTATTGAAACGCAGCCCTTTGTCTATGCCTTTATAATATTTACGGACAGTGGATTCTTTAGATTTTATTCTCCAAGTATAATCAAACAAACATTCTTCCCTTATAAGGTCATTATAAAATTTTTCGGAATCAGCTATAACTACATTAAGGAGTGAATCTGTCAAATGAAGTTTATTCAGGCTTTTTCCATAAGACGATCTAAATGATATTTTTTCAGCATATCTTCGGATGGAAGAAATGCCGTAATACTATTGGTGGACCATAAAAATATTATTGGTTGCTATAGATATGTTATAGATCTGCTTTTGATAAATATCAATGCAGAATTTTATAGTGAATTCTCCGTAACAGTTCAGCTCGGTACTTTGCATTTACTGCAAAGTACGTAAAAAAGCGTAAATTGAGCCAAGAGTGAATCCATTCTTCACTCCGTTTCGGTCGGTTCTGAACAAGCGCCACTGGTGCTTAGAACCCTTTCGCGAAGCGAACTTCCAATGGGCTGGATTCAGTAACAGTTCTGCCAAAGGCTGAACTGTTACAATTCTCCAATAATTTTTCCATAAAATGTTTGAAAATCTTGTCCTAGTAGAGTATACTATATCCACAGGGCGTTTGTATGAAAAATGTTCTTCATTGGGGAAATAAGGCGGCAGGTCAGCTTATCTGTGCTGTCACGAAATAAGGAATGCCCAAGGATCAATGGATAAAAGTGTATGATTGAAAGGAGAAATTTTATGCAGGTAACAATTTCAGATTCCATCAAATATATCGGGGTAGATGATAAGGATATTGATTTATTTGAGAGTCAGTATGTCGTACCGGACGGAGTGACTTACAATTCTTATTTGATTTTAGATGAAAAGACAGCTTTAATGGATACCGTAGACGCGAGGAAAATGCAGGAATGGGAGCAGAATCTTCAGGAAGCATTAGGCGGCAGGAATCTGGATTATCTGGTGATCTCTCATCTGGAGCCTGATCACGCAGGAAGCATTGCAAGGCTGTTAGAACTGTACCCGGATACAGCCTTGGTAGGAAATGCAAAGACATTTCAAATGTTGCCGCAGTTTTTTGACATCACAGAGCATGATGAGAGGGTTGTAGTAAAAGAAGGAGATACGCTTTCTCTTGGTTCGCATACTTTGAATTTTTATATGGCGCCGATGGTGCATTGGCCGGAAGTAATGGTGACTTATGAAAGCAGCGAAAAAATATTGTTTTCTGCTGATGGATTCGGCAAGTTTGGCGCGATGGATGCCAAGGATGATGAAGGCTGGGCATGTGAGGCAAGAAGATATTACTTTAACATTGTCGGCAGATATGGCACATCTGTGCAGGCATTGCTGAAAAAGGCGAGTGGTCTGGATATTTCGATGATCTGTCCTCTGCATGGGCCTATTTTAAAAGAAGATCTTGGTTATTATATCGGTCTGTACGATACATGGAGCAGCTATCGCCCGGAAAATACAGGTGTTTTGGTTGCTTACGCTTCGATACATGGAAATACGGGAAAGGCAGCAGAAAAGCTGGCTGAGATGATACGCGCAAAAGGAGTAGAAAAGGTAGTAGTGAGCGATCTGGCAAGAGAAGATATGGCGGAAGTGATCGAGGATGCTTTCCGTTATGACCGTATGGTGCTGGCAGCTGCAAGCTATGACGGCGGTGTCTTCCCATGTATGCAGGATTTTCTGAATCATCTGCAGAGCAAGGGTTATCAGAAGCGTACGGTCGGCATTTTGGAAAACGGTTCCTGGGGACCGACTGCCGGCAGGACGATGAAAGCACTTCTTGAGACAATGAAAAATGTATCGATTGTAGATCCTGTTGTGACGATTAAATCTACATTAAAAGAAGAGAACATGGCAGATCTGGAGGCTCTGGCTGATGCAATCGCACAGGCGGGCATGTAATTAGCTATATTTCACAGACGGACATGTAAACAGCCATATTGCACAGGCAGATATGTAAATAGTCAATATGGTAAAATTTTGTTTGATAAAAGATTTGTTTGGCAAAAAATTTGCTTGGCAAAAAATTTTTTAGATGAAAGTTTTGCTATGAAGAGAAAGAAAAGATGATAATGCGCACATGGCTTTTATTTTATGTAAAGTGGTGAGCAGAAAGCGCAGACAGTTTGAGAAAGAAAAGAGGTCATGAAACGCATTACGTTAGAAGAATTAGAAAAAAAGCTGCGTGCAGAGTCTTACGAACGGCTCTGCACGTATGTTTATTCACAGATTGAAAATGGCAGGCTCAAGCCGGTAAAGGCATCGAAGACAAACGGGAAAAAGCCTGCGCTGTATCGGGAATACTGGGGGATTGAACCGGACAAAAATGACGGCATAGATTTGGAAAAGTTAAAAGAAGAATTAAAATATGGAATGAGCGCAAAGATTTCCGTGGATTATTATATGAAGCATTTAGATCAGTATGCTTCTGACCGCAGATGGGTATTGATGCTGAATGATTATCTGCGGATGTGTCAGGGGATGAACGAGATGCCGGTTATTTCAAAAAACGAGCGCAGTTTTCAGATATGGGGCAGAGAGAAGTTTTTACAGCTGGAACAGGGAAAGAAAATATTAAAACGCTGTGGCATGGATGTCTCACAGCTTTCTTTTTATGAGACATCAGAACCGCTTGCCTATTACAGCAGGGAGCGCAGTGTTCCTCAAAATCTGCTGATTTTGGAAAATAAGGATACCTTTTACAGTATGCGGCGGCATTTGATAGAGGGCGGAGAGAGAATATTTGGGATTCCTTTTGGCACTCTGATCTATGGAGCGGGGAAAGGGATTCTTCGTTCTTTTCAGGATTTTGCCTTTTGCGTAGAGCCTTATATGAGGGCGGATGAAAATACGATTTTTTATTTTGGAGATCTGGATTACGAGGGGATTGGGATTTTTGAGCGGCTGGCGGAGTCGTTTGAAATGCCGATTCGACCGTTTGCGGCAGCGTATGAGCAAATGATGGATAAGGCTGGGGCAGTTTTAGATCTGCCGGAAACGAAGGAAAAACAGAACCGCAGGATTTCCGGGAAATTTTATGAGTTTTTTTCGGATGCAATGGTATGTAAGATGAAAGAACTGTTGGAAAGCGGGCGTTATATTCCGCAGGAGATTTTAAATATAGAGGACTTTAAAAATAGAGTGTATTAAGTATAGAAGATATGAAAAATAGAGTGTATTAAGTATAGAAGATATGAAAAATAGAGGACTTTAAGTATGGAATATAGAGGACATTAAATATAGAAAATCTAATAACGTATTTTAATTATAAAAGATCAAATGTGGCAGTCATGAAAACGTTTTTTAAATAAATGAGTCAGTATCTACGCGAAGAGGAAAAATCATGCAGTATGAATTCTTGAAACAGTTTCCCAAAAGAATGAAAAATATCGGACTTTATGCATTAGTGATCGGGGCCTGCAGACAAAAAAATACGTGGAAAAACTTTAAGTTCGAAAGCCTGGACGAACAGCTGAATCTGGTCTTTGCCGTACTGCTGTATCTGATGGAGCAGTCATTAAAAGAAGAAAACTGCCTGATGGACGATATCGGAGCTTATATTGATACATTGAATGCGGCAGATTTTGAAAAGCCTCTCTCTTATGAGGAATGCCGCAAGCTTGGGGATTTTATTGTGAATTCGATCTTGTCCAATGACGGCCTTCCGATGTATTTTGAAGGATTTGACTTTGAAAAGCGCGAATATCAGCGGATGAATATCAGCTATGTAGCGAACAAAATCGTATATCTGGATACAGAAATAAAGCGGACTTCTTATTACCTGACAGACGATGGATATAATCTGCTGCTCGGAACACTGGAAATCGAGAACAACATGAAATTGACGATTCATGAGATGATCTTTAAGATGCATCTGGAGAAGCAGAGCTATGACAAGGCAGTGGATGAAGTTAAGAATATATTTAATTTACTGCGTATGCAGCTGCAAAAGATTCAGGAAGCAATGGGCAGAATTCGCAGGAATGCGCTGAATTATTCGGTATCAGATTACCAGAGTATTCTGGGAGAAAATATGGATACGATTCGTGATACAAGAAAGCAGTTTTTGGAATACCGGGATATGGTGAAGATGAGGGCAGCCGAGCTGGAGGAAGAGCAGATTAATGTTCATAAGCTGGATGAAAAAGAAGAAGAGAATCTGGGAAATCTGCTGATGATAGAGGATTATCTGAATCGCGCGATTGATGAGCATCAAAAAATATTAAACAATCATTTGGACTTAAAAGCATTGTACACAAAAGAACTGGAGGAATTGTCACAGATGTCGCTGATTCAGCGGTTTTCTTTGCGAAATGAGCTGTATGATAAGATTTTGGAGCATCCAGAGGGGCTGGCAAGGCTGGATTACTTTCTGCGTCCGTTGTTTATACAGGAGCCGGACAGGATTTACAATCTGAACAAGGTATTTGAGCCGCAGCATTCTATTCGAAGAAAGACAGAAGCAGACAGCCGAGAACAGATTGATTTTGATGAAGAGCAGTGGCAGAGAGAGCAGGAGCAAAAGCGGCGGGAGAAAATGGAAAAATACCGCAGCTGTCTGGGATTTTTGATCGAGAGGCTGCTTAAATACGGGGAATTTCAGCTGTCAGACTGTAAGGCGGAGGTGGAAGATGATGCGCGGAAGCTGTCAAGTCTGATACCAAATGTGGAAATCTTTAAAGAAATCATGGTGGAGCTGATTAAAAGCAGGGAAATCGATGTCTTAGCGCTTAAAAAGGAGCGGAGCGAATTTATTCAGGACACCTCCGGTGGATTTCAGCTGAATGAGATGCTGCTGCAGTTGCTGGAGGAAGAGGAAGCTGCGGGGAAAAGAGGTGTTCGGGTTCTTTTTATTGAACGCGTGATGAATGAAGAGACAGTTACCTTTGACGGAGTCCGTGACGAGCAGGGCAGTATGAAGGCGATCAGGTGTTCCAACATTACTTTCCGAGCAGAATGAATAATACAGTATTATGATCTGAAGACTTATGATCTGCCGGGCAGAATAAGTTAATACAATGATATGAACTGAAAGACATATTAAATTTCAGGCAGAAAAGCTGATAGTACAGTACTATGATTTTAAGATTTTCATACCAGTGTACTGGCACGATGACATTTTAACTAACTCTATCAGCCAAAATGCTTTTATAATATGGTTTGTGGATAATCATATTAGTTCAAATATCAATGTACTAGAGCGTAAATTAAGTTTCTGATAGATTCATTTCTAGCAAAGCTTGACTTATCAACGTTTTCGAGTATGCTCATGGGTCAGAAACTTATTATTCGGTGTGCCAGCAAGCATACTTTTCAATTAGGAAATTCGACAACTCAACAAACAATTTTCAGAAAACGAACACAATTCATTCCTATGCGTAGTTTAGACACTGTCATTTTGTCATTAATTTAAGCCTGTCATAACCAGATTCTGTGTCTGGTGAGCGTCTTAGTCAGAGTTATCGATTAGTTCGTCGCAGTGTTGCTCCAGTCCTTACAGAGCATGAGCCGGCAGACAAATCCATCCCGCCAGACGCAGAATCGTCCGGGAGGTCACTAAGTAAATAATAATTCAAAGCAAATGGGCATTTTTATAGAAAGGAAATCCAGCAATGGCATACGAAATGGAGGACATTCGCACGAGTCAGGAGATTTTTTATTTCCTTCTGGAGCATCATGAGATCCGTGAAGAGACAGAGAGCAGGCTGTATCAGGCATATGCGGAAAATGAGCAGATCCAGAATCTGGTAAAATCGCAGGGAGAGGCGGCAGCAAGCAGCATTGAGCGGTATGGAAATGTGATCTACCTGATACCAAGAGAGGATAATTATTTTCTGGGATTTTCCAGAGCGCAGTTAAAGACGATGCTTGGGAGGTCGGGTGCGACAAATCGTGATTACTTTTTATCGCAGTTTGTGATATTGACGCTGCTTGTAGAGTTTTATGATGGACAGGGGAGCAGTAGTAAATCAAGGACCTTTATTCGGGCCGGGGAACTGCAGAATAGTATTAGTGAATATTTAAAAGCAGGCGTAGAGAGCAGCAGTGAGGAAAGCGAGGAGGAGAATGGACTCGCGTTTTCTGATATGTATGAAGCGTATGAAGCACTGCGTTCGGATGATAAGGGAACTAGGCAGAAAGCCACAAAAGAGGGTTTTTTACATCATATTTTAAAATTTTTGGAAAAACAGGGTCTGATTGAGTATGTCGAAGAGGATGAGATGATACAGACGACAAAGAAGCTGGACAGCTTTATGGATTGGAATCTGCTGAATCAGAATCATTTTATGCGGGTGCGTCAGGTGCTGAATGCAGGGGGAAACTATGAGCAAGATTAATGCAGTCCGTCTGATTAATTTAAATTATAACAATAACTCTATTCGAATCAGTGATGAAACCTTTTATATGAATGGAGAAAGTACACTGCTTTCCCTGCGCAACGGCGGCGGGAAGTCTGTGCTAGTGCAGATGATGATGGCGCCGTTTGTGCATAAGCGGTACCGGGATGCGAAGGAAAGGCCGTTTGAAAGCTATTTTACGACAGATAAGCCGACCTTTATACTGGTAGAATGGGCATTGGACCATGGAGCGGGCTATGTGATGGCGGGCATGATGGTGCGCAGACGACAGGACATCAGCGGGGATTCGAATGATGATCTGGAAATCATCCAGTTTATCAGTGAGTATCAGCACGCATGTCCGCATGACCTGCATCATCTTCCGGTGATCGAAAAGCGCAGGAAGGAAATTACTCTGAAAAGCTTTTTATCATGCAGGCAGCTGTTTGACTCTTATAAAAAGGATTCATCGGTCACCTTTTTTAGCTATGATATGAACAACAGCGCCCAGTCAAGGCAGTATTTTGACAAGCTGATGGAATATCAGATTAATTATAAGGAATGGGAGACCATTATGAAGAAAGTAAATCTGAAAGAATCCGGGCTTTCAGATTTGTTTGTGGACTGTAAGGATGAAAAGGGGCTTGTGGAAAAATGGCTGCTGGATGCAGTGGCTGACAAGCTGAACAGAGAGAAAGACCGTATGCGGGAATTTCAAAAGATCATCGAAAAGTATGTCTATCAGTATAAAGACAACAAGTCAAAGATTAAACGAAGGGATATTATCCGTCAGTTTAAGGAAGAATCTTCAGGCATTATGGAATCGGCATCGGGGTATCAGAGCGCGGAGGAAGAGACAAAGGCACAGCAGGAACGAATCGGCGTATTTTTATGGCAGCTGGAAGCGGCGGTAAATAGTTCGGCTGGGAAGGATGCACAGCTGGAGGCAGATAAGGAACAGCTGGCAGAAGAGATCAGACATTTAGAATATCAGCAGATCTCTGCAGCTGTATATGAAGCAATGAAGACAGAGCGGTATCATAGGGCAAACCGCGAAATGGTACAATGCGAGCGGGATGCCAAGGAGCTGGAATATGAGCAGGCAAGGCATCAGCTGCATCTGATGGACTGTGCCAGACAGCAGGAGGAGCTGGATGAGCAGACGGCAGAATGCGGGCGCTATGCTGGACAGCTGGATGTGCTAAATCAGGAAGAGAGAGATTTTAGTAAGGAGCGGAAAAGTCTGGGATATACACTGCGCCGGTATTATGACGCAAAATGCAGGCAGAATAGAGAGCAGGAGGCAGAAGCAAAGGCGCAGCTGGAGCAGCTTGAGGCTCAGGCTGTATCGGAAGAGGAAAAGGCAGAGGGATACCGCTCATCGGTGCTGGAGTACAGTACGTCCATCGGCAGTATGAATGCAAGGATCCAAGAATATGACGCGAAAGAGGACAGCTATAACGGGCGGTATGAGCAGGGATTTATCAGAAATATACTCGGTGAATATGAACCGGCCCAGATGGAGCTTAGGCGGCAGGAATATGAAAAAGAACTGGACAGAATAAAAAAGACACAGGCCATGATTCAGGAGCAGGCAGAGGAAGGTGTCTGGAAACAGAAGGAAAAGGAACGCAATCTGGAAGATACCAGACAGAAAAAGGTGCAGAAAGAAGCGGAGCTTGCGGGTATCAAAGAGCTGTGCGATCAGTATGCCGGACAGCTGAAGGAGCGGCGTACGATACTGCGCTATTTTGGACTGGATGAAGATGTCTTATATGATAGAGAGAAGATCTTAAATGCCGCGGAACATA
Organism: uncultured Eubacterium sp.; assembly: GCA_947385875.1. GTDB lineage: Bacteria > Bacillota > Clostridia > Lachnospirales > Lachnospiraceae > Eubacterium_J. The sequence goes on from CANDMV010000014.1 coordinate 29,304, forward strand.
AAATCGCAGAGATCGAATGGGCGAAGCGCAGGCTGGAAAAAGAAGAGGATGAGCTGGAAAAAGAAAATCAGCGGCTGACACAAGGCAGGGTGATGGAGCTGCCGGAGGAGTTTGAAAAGCTTCTGGAAGACATGGGTGTGACTTATGTCTATGGAATGGAATGGCTGAAAAAGAATTCCTATACGGAAAGCGAAAATCAGCAGCTGGTCAGGGAGCATCCGTTTCTGCCGTATTCGCTGCTGTTATCAAGGCGGGATATGGATAAACTAAGGCGGCTTAAGGATAACGGCACAGAAAATGAAAGCGAAAATAAGAAAATGCCGCTTCCATATACGTCATTTCCGATTCCTATGATGGTAAGAGAACAGCTGGAGGAGAAATCAGAGGGAAAAGAGCAGCCGGTTCTCAGCTTGTTGGATGTAGACTTTTATATGCTGTTTAATCAGCATTTATTAAATGAAGATCATTTAAAGCAGATGATTGCGGAAAAAGAACGCCAGATTGCTCATAAAAAAGAGCAGATTCAGATACGCCGCAGGGAGCATGAGGCATTTTTTGAGAAGAAAGAGCAGCTGCGCAGCCAGACAGTTACGAAAGAACTGGAGCAGCAGGCAGAGCAGAAGCGGGAGCAGACGAAGGAGGAGATTCAGAGTCTGGCGCAGGCTGTCGTCAGACAGAAGGAGGAAGTCCAGCATCTGACAGCTCAGCTGCGCAAGCTTCAGCAGCAGATTCAGGATTCAATCAGGCAGGTCAGTGTCAAAGAACGCAGGCTGGAAGACTTAAAAGAGCTGGAGAAATCTTATCGAGCGTATCTTGAACATAAGGAGCAGCTTGAAGCGCTGCAGCATGAGCTTGCAATGACGAAAGAAAAAGAGCGTCTGGCGCAGGAGACTGGAGAAAGGCTGCGGGAGCGTGCAAGGAAACAGGAAATAGAGCTGGACCGTCTGCAGCGTCTGTCACAGGAGCTGGATGTGAAAGCAGCCATTTATCAGCAGTATGAAAAGCCGGAAGGGGATATTGCTGCCAAGATGGTGAAGCGGTCTGGTGAAGGTGATAAAAGGCAAAGAGAAGGTGCGTCAGGTACAGACGCGGCAGTAGATACAGAAGATGCGACAAGTACAAAAAAAGATGCAGAAGATCCGGCACGCATAGAAGAGCTGGAAATTCGTTATCAGGCGATTACCAGCCAGCTGTCTCTGCGTCAGCAGGAAATTGAGCGTCTGCTGCAGAGTGCGAGGGAAAAGGAGCGCAGGATTTTAAAGGAACTGCGCAGACGTCAGAAAAAATATGGTCTGGCTTTGGGAGAGTGGAAGCAGACTGTATATAGTGCTAAGGCGGAAGAATATCAGGAGCAGCTGTTAACGCAAAAAGAGCAGCAGTATGAGCTGAAAAAGGCACAGTGGAACGAGGCTGATAAAAATGCCGCACTGGCAAGCCAGCGACTGGAGCAGCAGCGGAAGCTGCTGATGGAAAAGTGCGGCACGATGGAACCGCTGCCAAAAGAAGAGATCCAGCCTGTGGATTTTGATGTAGAAATGCGCAGACGTGATTACAAGCACAAAGAATTAGAACAGGCGCAGCAGATTGTGCGAAAACGGACTGGATGGTATGAAGAAAATCTGACAGCTCTTGCAGAGTATGCAGAATTTAAGCCAAAGGATGAAATAAAGCTGTGGAAATTCATGCAGCGCGATATGCGGGCTCAGATAGTGGCGGATGCGGGGCAGAAGCTGAATGAAATACAAAGTCAGACAGGCATCGGGCAGCCAGAACTGGAACAGAATCAGGAAAAAGATCAGAAATCTTCACTTAATGGTATATTCGAACGTCTGGCGGATGCAGATGAACGCAGGTATGCGCTGGAAATGATCGCGCGGCAGCAGGAGCTGATGGAAAAGTTATCCGGTGAAGAGCTGCGCCGTAAAAAAGGGATGCTTGTACGGGATTATAATCAATGCATGGCGCACAGGCAGCAGCAGAAAGAGCGGCTGACGGGGCTTCTAAACCAGATGGTGCGCAGGGATATATTTGCCGAGGATTTTTACCGTAAGCCGATTGAGTCTATGCTGATGCTGACAGATGATGCCGGTCAGGTACTGCGCCAGCTGCAAACGACGCTGATGTCATATGACAGTCTGATGGAGAAGATTCAGGTAGATTTGTCTGTGATAGAGGATGAAAGAGACAGGATTGTGGAGCTGCTGGGTGAATATATCCATGATGTGCATCAAAATCTGGGGCGGATTGACCATAATTCTACGATACAGATTCGGGGCAAAGCGGTGAAAATGCTGAAAATCCTGCTGCCGGACTGGGAGGAAAATGCCCAGATGTATCAGATGCGCATACAGGATTTTATGGAGGAGACTACAAAAAAAGGAATCGAACTGCTTGAGCGCAATGAAAATGCACAGGAGTATTTTGGAACGCGAGTGACCACAAAAAACCTCTATGATGTCGTAGCAGGCATAGAGAATGTACAGATACGTCTGTATAAAATAGAGGAGCAGAGGGAGTATCCGATTACCTGGTCGCAGGTGGCGCGCAATTCCGGCGGGGAAGGGTTTTTATCGGCATTTATCATACTCTCCAGTCTGCTATATTATATGCGCCGTGATGATACGGATCTATTTGCGGAGCGTAACGAAGGAAAAGTGCTGGTGATGGATAATCCATTTGCGCAGACAAACGCTTCTCATCTGTTAAAGCCGCTGATGGATATGGCTAAAAAGACGAATACGCAGTTAATCTGCCTGTCTGGTCTGGGCGGAGATTCGATTTATAACCGGTTTGATAACATTTATGTGCTGAATCTGGTTGCGGCAGGACTGCGCAGCGGTATGCGCTATTTGAAGGCGGAGCATATGCGCGGAAGTGAGGCGGAAACGATGCAGGTATCGCAGATTGAAGTACTGGGGCAGCAGGAGCTGATTTTTTAAAGAGGAAGCAGTTCTATGCTCTTTAGGTAAAAGGCCAATCCGTGAAGTGATATAAGACCGCAGGGCACGATGTTCGTATGCGCTTTCAGCCTTTATGAATTGAAGGAGAGAAGTATGCACATGCAGGCTTAGGAACCAATCTTGGACGAAATATTAAGATAAAGAGATTTTAAATACTTGGCTTGATTAGTAATCTCAGAAGGAGCAAAATTATGAGAATTGTAGTAAAAGTAGGCACATCTACGCTGGCATATCCGACCGGATGTCTGAATATCCGGCATGTGGAGCTGCTGGTTAAGACCTTGAGCGATTTAAAAAACGCAGGGAATGAAATCGTACTCGTATCTTCCGGTGCGATCGGGATGGGAATCGGAAGGCTGTCCTTAAAGGGCAGACCGGAGGATATGCCTACAAAGCAGGCGGCGGCTTCTGTCGGACAATGTGAGCTGATGTACACGTATGATAAACTGTTTAGCGAATATAACCATACAGTCGGGCAGATTCTGCTGACGGGGGCAGATTTTTCCCATGATGACCGAAAAGAGAATTTCCAGAATACGATGTATCGACTGATTGAGCTTGGAGTCATTCCGATTGTCAATGAGAATGATACGATTGCTACGGAGGAAATATCCGTGGGTGATAATGATACACTGGCGGCGCTGGCGGCGTGCAGCGTGAAAGCAGACTTGCTGATTCTGCTGAGTGACATAGACGGGTTATATACAAAAGATCCGCATAAAAATCCTGATGCAAAGCTGATTCCATTAGTAGCGGAAATATCACCGGAGATCGTGGAGCTGGCTGACGGTGAGGGCAGCGGCCTTGGAACCGGAGGTATGGCGACTAAGGTGAATGCTGCGCGGATTGCGATGGAGCATGGCGTGGACATGGTCATTGCAAATGGTGCAAGACCGCAGGCACTGTATGACATCGTGAAAGGAAAACAGGTCGGGACGCGCTTTCAGAGCGGAAAGGGGACTGCAGTTTAAAGGATACCCACAGCATGGAAAGTGCTCTGCACAGGATAAATATGGTATACTCACAGGGCACACGGCATGGAAAGTGTTCTGCACAGGATAAATACGGTATACCCGCATGGAAAGTGCTCTGCATAGAGTAATTAAGGTATACCCACAGGGCATATCATATTGAAAGTGCCCTGCACAGGGCAAAAAAGGTATATATTGAGGAGATAGTCATGACAACACAAGAAATTTTAACACAGGCAAAAGAAGCGAAAACTGCGCTGCTGCTGGCAGGATGTGAACGAAGAAATACAGCATTGATGAAGATGGCGGATGCACTGTTAAAACCGGAGCATTCAGTCAGAATCTTATCAGAGAATGCAAAGGATTTAGAGGATGCGAAGGGAACCATACCGGATGTAATGCTAGACCGCCTGCTGCTGACACAGGAGCGCATTCAGGGGATGGCAGACGGCATTCGGGAAGTTGCTGCACTGGCAGACCCGGTAGGAAAAATATTAGCCGAGGTAAAAAGACCGAATGGATTAATCATACGTAAGACAGCCGTACCGATGGGCGTGGTTGCCATTATATACGAGAGTCGGCCGAATGTCACGAGTGATGCAGCGGCGCTCGCCATAAAAAGCGGCAATGTCTGTGTGCTGCGGGGCGGCAAGGAAGCATGGCGCACCTGCCACGCGATTGTGGAAGCAATGCAGATCGGTTTAGAGGAAGCAGGAATGCCGCGGCTGGCAGTCAATCTGATCGAGGATACTTCCAGAGTCAGCGCGAATGAACTGATGACAGCGGAAGGATATGTAGACCTGCTGATCCCAAGGGGCGGCAAAGGACTGATCCGCTCCTGTGTCGAACATGCGACGGTGCCTTGTATTCAAACTGGAACGGGCATCTGCCATATCTATGTAGACAATGCAGCAGATTTGGAAATGGCTGTGCGTATTATCAATAATGCGAAAACAAGCCGCCCAAGTGTATGCAATGCACAGGAAGTATGTCTGGTGCATGAAGATGTGGCAGAGAAGTTTTTGCCGATGCTGAAGCAGGAATTGTGCAAAAAGCGTGCGGAAGAAGGGAAGCAGCCGGTAGAGCTGCGTCTGGACAGTGCGGCGGCATCGATCATCGAGGGAACACCTGCGGGAGAGGCTGATTTTGATACAGAATTTTTGGATTATATACTTAGTGTGAAGATTGTGGACAGCGTGGAAGAAGCGATTGAGCATATTAACGCTCATTCCACAGGGCACAGCGAGGCGATTATTACATCGGATGAAAAGGCAGCGGGACAGTTTACGGCAGCGGTGGACAGTGCTGCAGTTTATGTCAATGCTTCTACACGGTTTACGGACGGCGGTGTATTCGGACTGGGATGCGAGATGGGTATATCTACGCAGAAACTTCATGCGAGAGGGCCTATGGGGCTGGCGGAGCTGTGTACGTATAAATATGTGGTCAGCGGGGATGGACAGATTCGTGAATAAATCTTAATGTGCAGATCTACGCTTCAAAGAATAAAGCATTAGGTGCAGAGTAATTTAAATACGGTGTGTCTATGGGTATACTTTGTTAACCAAGTGAAAGAGCACTTTAAATACGGTGTGCCCAGTGGGTATACTTTGTTAACCAAGTGCAGGAGCACTTTAAATACGGTGTGCCCATAGACGGATTTTGATGAATTGTTTCATTTATAAAATAGCATTGATAAATCAGTACGAATATAGGATTTCTGTTATTATACTTAGGAGCATTAAAATTTTCCTTATAGCTTTAGTAATAAACTTAGGAGATTGCGAGTAAAAAATAGAAACCCTATATTATATTTTCCTAAAAATTAACTATTGGTAATAGGCAGCTGAAAGCATTCTAAAGTTTGAAGAAAGTTATCTACATAGTATTCTTTTTGCCAGTCCCATTGGTCGGACTTATAATAGGAAGCCAGACATTTTCGGAAAAACTGCGATGGCATTTCTTCTGCATTCGGATTATAATAAATATTATTGTTTATATCTTGAAAAAACAGATATGATTTTGGCGGATTTATCTGCCATTTCTGATAGAGTTCTTCATAATTAGATATAAGTTCAAAATTAGTCAAATGATATTTTTGATGTAAATTGTCCCATATGGTTTCTGGATATGGTAAGATATGCAGATGGACATGTTCTACGCTGTTAGCTCCTGAATAATTTGAATCTGTAGAGCCGTGTTCAAATGCAATACAAGGTCTTTTTAATTTTTCCAATATGATTGTTTCAAGATGGCTTTTTAATGTCAGCATTTCATGATATAAATCGATATTCAGATTAGCTAGACTTTGATAGTGCTGTTTGCAAACGAGCAGCATATATCCGGCTGTCAGGCAGCCGATTGTCGGTACTGCATACCAGTTAGTGGATTCTTTGATCTTACGGTCTTTAATACCTATTTTTTTCCCTAGTAAATGATAATATTGATTGTTTAGTGGATTATGATATTCTTCACAAAAACAACAATGCATGATTATTCCTCTTTTCTTAGTCTGGAAATGTCGTTGTCATCTAAGTTAAGTGCCTGATAGCATGGAATATGGGGTGTTCTTTTTTGGGATATTTTTTTGATTACATCTTCCTTTTTATCCCATTCTTTACGGACAATAAGACAGAAAAAGCCCACAATAGAACAAGAATCTGGAATTTTATTGATCGCATCGATAATTTGTTCTCCGCTGACAAGAACATCGTGAATAATAATTACTTTCTCATTGTTATCGAGGTTTCCATCCCAGCATTTTTCAGTTAAGATTTTTCCATTATGCTGACGCATTTTTACAACTGATTTTCCTAAGCGTTTTCCAACTTCAACTGCAAGTAAAAAATTGCTGTCATATGGGACGATTAATTTATTTACAGATGATAAATCACAGTTTTCGGTAATTAAAAAAGCCAAGATAGCAGAAAGCTCTCGTGCATAGTCAGGCAGATACATGATATCTGTAAGGTTTATGTAATATCTTACTCTATGGTAGCATATTTTAGAACTGTCTATTTTATTTTGGTCTATGATAATAGGGTAATCGTTAATAACTAATTTTTTAAGTTTTTCCGCAGCATCATCTATAGTTTTTAGTGGAATACAGCGCATTTTAATAAGTTCGTATCGAATTTGATCTAGTTGGTCTGTATTAATACCTAATTGAGAAATCAAAAAGCAAATTCGTTCTTCGCTGTAATCCTGAAAGAAATTAATATCCTCTCTTATATATGTATTTACAAGTTCTTTTATCTCTTGCGCTCGCTTTTTATTTTTTGCAGCTTCGAAGAAATCAGGTACAAAAATACTCCAATTATAATAAGAAGCTACATCAATCAGTGTAATAAATGAAAGTGTTATAAGAATAATATGCTCTATCATACTGCCAATGATTATACTTTCGCTATCATGAATGTAGATGCATATACCTGAAATTACTAATATACCAAATACTGATAAAATAATTACATCTTTGATCGTTGGTTTATGGTTTGAATCCATATTCTATACTCCTGATAATATCTAAAGTGCTTTACATCTCACACCTGCTTGCGGACAAAGTCTATAGGCAGGTGTGCAGAAACGATGTTATAATATTACGATAAGTGTTTAAATTCTTCTATTGTATATTCCATTTGACTGCAGGTCAGATTACCTTCCGGGCATACCCCGTTTACATAGCAGCTAGGGCCGAAATATTGGAAAAGCTCCGGACACAGGCTTCTAAGCTGCCTGAGCATATCGATGGAGATTTTTCTGATTTCCCACTGCGCGCGGCGGCATGTCCTTAATTGAAAGAAATGATTTAATTCCCGTGCATTCATGGATGTAATAATATCCATTGTATTACCGCTTAATGCATAATAATAATGATATTGGTTTAGTATTTTATTGTCAGCAAGCTCCGATACCATTTGATTAGCGGCTTCCAGTATATGCAGGTAGTAATCTGATAGCTTACCGCTTTGTCTGACTGTGTCTGGAATGATATGTCTGCTGTGATTTAAGCTCTGTATAGGAGGAATCATGATTGACTGCATCCTATGCCTGACAATATGCGTAATTCCAGATAATGTAAGATCTGAAATCAGGAATGTGTATGATAACTGTTCCAGTTCTCTAGGGCGTTTTGATTTCAGCAGTTCGTCAGATTCTAAACTTTGACTGCTGGGATCGTTCATTTGGCAGGCTGTTTTTAAGAGCTGCAGAGAATCTGATGGTGCATTTAAGATCTTGATATTTCCAATTTCATTTGAGTTTAAAACCTGCAGGGTATCCGATACCTGAATGGGATAGGCAGGGTGCAGGCAAGTATCTGTCGGTGTATTCTCGTAATCAGAGAGCAGACCGGGAAAGACAGCATTGACCTGACAGATCATCTGGCCTGCAAGGCTCTGCAGCTCTGGAATGCCCTGACCCCGGCCGTATTTCATGCTGGAAATAATATTTTTCAATTCTCTGGCGTTTATTGTGCAATAAAAATTACTATGGAAGGAATACGGCAGTAAAAACCGCGCATCTTCTTTTGGAATATCATTTTCAAGCAGAGTCTGATAGGCTGAAAACAGCAGCTGCATATATTGGTGATATTGAGATGAGTCTGCGTCCGTCAGTTCTGGAGGCACATAATATCCGAGATTGCTAAAATCAACATACCGTCGTGATTTCACTGTAAAAGACGCTAATCTGTATTCGATAAAAAACTGCTCGACATAAGCTGATACATTACATAAGGCAAAAGTAAATACAGCGTGTTCAATAATCGTACTGTGCCCGGATTTTAAGACCTTTTGGATTAAATCCAGATTTTTTTTGTTATCCTTTGCTTTGTGAAAGATTTCTATTGAGTTTCCATGAGTAGTGGATATTCTTGCTGCGCTCGAACAGATCTCTACATTACTCATATTGCAGCTGATTAATTTAGCTTGTGATAGTTCATTCATTTAAGTACTCCATTCTGCTGCCCTGCTTATGGCTGGCAGCTAAAAAATTGTTTCTTTCAGCAGACTTAATTTCTGGTTCATGCTGTGCAGAGGCTATTTTTCTACAGAAATAAGCAGAATCTTTTGATCAAAAGCGCCTCTTTCCTGAACTTTTTTTAAACGAATTGCTTCAAATTCATTAACTGATATTTGACGGCTTTTAAGTATAGCAAGCATAATTTCATAGAGGTCTGCTAATTCTTCAATGTCTTCACTAGATAAAAATTCTTCGAGTTCTTCTTTCAGCTTTTTATTTAAGTATTTCAAATAATCTGCTTGGTTTAAGATCTGTATCTTGGGAATGCAGCTGTCTGATTTTATAAGATCTGGTATTTTGTCACGGACAAGCTTATTGTATATTTTCTTTTTCATAATTAATGAATCTGCCTTTCGTTAAAAATTTGTTGGAGCTATATTTATATGAGCAAAACCAATACTGTAATAAAGAAGAATATTGGAAAATCTAAATGGATAGTTTTAAATCTTAGGCGGATATAAATGCATTAAGTATAGCATAAAGCAGTAACAAATGGAAGATAAAAAGTCATTTCTTACAACACATAAAAATTCCTGCCTATATAGTCAGCGTTTTATTTTCGAGCTTATCAAAAACAGCCGGGAGAGGGGGTAATCCATCTTCCTGTGACGTTGGGAGAATGATTAGAATCCCTTAGTATTCTGTTCGATACACAGGCGGCGAAGCCGAAGCGGCACCTTAGGCCGGGGCGGACTGGGTGCGCATAAGAGTAGCAGTTCAGTCCAGTACTTTGCATTTACTGCAAAGTACGTAAGAACGTGTGAATTGTGCCAAGAGGGAATCCGGCTCTTCGCCAAAGGCGAACTTTTCATGAGCCGGATTCCGTTACGGTGAAGCTGAAGGCTGAACTGTAATGCATAAGATAATGAATTAGAGGTTTATAACTTGACAAAAAAATTATCTTTGTCTATAATGAGCACCATTACAAGCATATCTAAAAGCTTTAGATTTCAGCAGACGTGAGAAGCTTTTGAGGTTTTCGCGTCTTTTTTGTAAATGTCCAAAGGAGTTGGAGGAAAAACGGTGGCAGAGCAAAATACAAATAGTAAAATAATGGTTCATGTAGAGGATTTAAAAAAGAATTTTGGAAAGCTGGAGGTATTAAAAAGCATCAGCATTGATATTCCCGAAGGAGAAGTAGTAGTTCTGTTGGGGCCGTCCGGCAGCGGAAAATCGACGTTTCTGCGATGCTTAAACCAGCTGGAGACCGCGACAGGCGGGACAATTGTTGTAGACGGAAATAATGTGACGGACAAAAAGACAGATATTAATAAAGTACGCGAAAATATCGGTATGGTGTTTCAACATTTTAATCTGTTTCCGCATAAGACAGTCCTTCAGAATATCATGCTTGCGCCCGTAGAGCTGAAGAAGATGACGAAGCAGGAGGCGGAAGAAAAGGGAAGGCAGCTGTTAAAGCGGGTAGGTATGGAGCAGAAGGCGGATGTCTATCCTTCACAGCTGTCCGGCGGGCAGAAGCAGCGTGTTGCGATTGCGAGGGCGCTTGCTATGAACCCGGATCTGATGCTGTTTGACGAGCCGACATCGGCGCTGGACCCGGAGATGGTAGGGGAAGTTCTGAGGGTTATGAAAGAGCTGGCTGCTGACGGTATGACGATGGTGATCGTGACGCATGAGATTGGGTTCGCGAGGGAGGTTGCTGACCGGATTGTGTTTATGGATGGGGGATATATCGTAGAGCAGGGAGCGCCGGAGGATGTCATTGACCATCCGAAGGAGACAAGAACGATAGATTTTCTGAATAAAGTGTTATAGAAGCTGCGGCTTTCAATGAACGGGCGAAGTTCAGCTGTGCCAGAATGGCATAGGTGAAGCCTTTGTCCCGCGTCTTAGTCGGAGTACCCAGCGGGCAGGATCTTAGCGATTAGTTCACCGCAGTGTTGCTCCAGTCCGCACAGAGCATGAGCCGCCAGACAAATCCCTCCCGCCAGACGCAGAATCGTCAGGGAGGCCATTAAGTTAAAGACATTGGTGTGAACCGCAGTGTTTTACTGGAGGAATTATGAAAAAAATAATAACGATCAGCCGTGAATTTGGGGCAGGCGGAAGCGCCATCGGCACGGAGGTAGCAAGAAGGCTTAACTATGAATTTTATGATAAGGCGATTATCCTTCATGCAGCCAGAGAAGCGAATCTGGATGTCAGCAGCATTATGAAATGGGATGAAAAGGCACCGGGCAGTTTCAGATTTGCCCAGAATCTATTTGATTTTTATAATAAGCCGCTTAACGAAAAGATGTATGAAACTCAAAAGGAGTTAATTCGAAAAATCGGGGAAAAGGGAAAATGTGTGATCTTAGGCAGAAATGCCAATACGATCTTAAAAGAATATGACAGCTGTCTGCATGTGTTTGTTCATGCAAGCAGGCACTGGAGGCTCGTGCATATGAAAGAGCAGATGCCGGATGTCTCGGAAGCTAAGCTTAGCGAAGAAATGCGTTCGATTGATAAAGCCAGAAAGAGGTACTGCTCTTACTATACGAATACGGAGTTTGGTTCGGCAGATGCGTATGACATCTGTCTGTCCTCATCTTCTCTGGGGATAGAAGCCTGCGTAGATTTAATATGCAAGATTGCTCAAATGCCATAAAATGATGCTGATTATGTAAAAATTGTTTGATGAGCCGCCATGCAAATTTGGAATTACAAAAAAGGGTAATAAAACAGTGCTTTTTTGGACAAGTTTTTGCTTGTTTTATGAATAGAAACATGAGATACTGTTACAGACAAAACGGAACACGCACAGACAAGTGGAAGGAGAACGAATATAATGAAATTTTTTGTGGACACAGCGATTGTAGAGGATATCAAGAAGGCAAATGACATGGGAGTGATCTGCGGTGTAACGACGAATCCGTCCCTGATTGCAAAGTCTGGCAGGGATTTTGCAGAAGTAATCAAGGAGATTACGGATATCGTAGACGGCCCGATCAGCGGAGAGGTAAAAGCAACCACTCAGGACGCAGAGGGCATGATCGCGGAAGGGCGTGAAATCGCAAAAATTCATCCAAATATGGTAGTAAAGATTCCTATGACAGTAGAAGGCTTAAAGGCAGTGAAACAGCTGTCTTCCGAAGGAATCAAGACGAATGTAACCCTGATTTTTACAGCAAATCAGGCGCTGCTTGCTGCAAGGGCCGGGGCTACGTATGTATCACCTTTCCTGGGCCGTCTGGACGATATATCTATGCCGGGTGTAGATTTGATTCGTACGATTGCTGAGATTTTCGAGATCTATGACATTCAGACAGAGATCATTGCGGCATCGATCCGTAATCCGATTCATATTATTGACTGTGCGCTGGCAGGAGCTGATATAGCGACGGTTCCTTATGAAGTAATTGAAGCGATGACAAAGCATCCGCTGACAGACGCAGGTATTGAGAAATTTATTGCAGACAGCGTGAAATAGAGCTTATGGAAAGCTGGCTGAAGTTTATGTGAAATAAGCTTCAGCAGATTTTTTCTGAAGCTTTGTAATGAAAACTACCTGGGAAAGGATGTAATTATGACTGATTTGGAACTTCAAAAAATTGCAGTTGAAGTAAGGAAAGGAATCATTACGGGTGTTCATTCTGCAAAAGCTGGGCATCCGGGCGGTTCGCTGTCTGCTGCTGATGTATTTACTTATTTATACTTCGAAGAAATGAATATCGATCCGAAAAATCCGAAAAAGCCGGACCGTGACCGCTTTGTGCTGTCAAAAGGACATACAGCGCCGGGATTGTATTCGGTACTGGCGAACAGGGGGTATTTTCCGGTGGAAGACCTGCCTACGCTTCGGCATGTCGGCTCTCATCTGCAGGGACATCCATGTATCCAGCATACGCCGGGCGTGGATGCTTCCTCCGGTTCGCTGGGACAGGGTATATCGATCGCAGTCGGGATGGCGCTTTCTGCAAAAATGAGCAATGAAAATTATCGTGTATATACATTGCTTGGGGACGGTGAGATTCAGGAAGGGCAGGTGTGGGAGGCTTCGATGTTTGCCGGACACCGCAAGCTGGATAACTTGTGCGTGATTGTGGATAACAATGGGCTTCAGATTGATGGTGCAGTGGATGAGGTATGCTCTCCTTATCCGATTGATGAGAAATTCAAGGCGTTTAACTTTCATGTGATTTGTGTAGAGGACGGAAATGACATGGCAAGCCTTCGGTGTGCATTTGATGAAGCGAAGCATACAAAAGGCATGCCGACTGCCATTGTCATGAAGACGCTCAAAGGAAAGGGAGTTTCCTTCATGGAAAATGCAGTGGACTGGCATGGCAAAGCGCCGAATGATGAAGAATATGAGGTTGCAATGGAAGACCTAAGGAAAGCAGGTGAAGCATTATGTCAGAAGTAAAGAGAATCGCAACGAGGGACAGCTATGGCAGCGCTCTGGCAGAGATTGGAAAAAGAGAGAGTAATCTCGTAGTGCTTGATGCTGACCTGGCTGCGGCGACAAAAACGGGTGTATTCAAAAAGGCTTTCCCGGACAGACATATTGACTGCGGCATCGCGGAAGCAAATATGATGGGAATTGCGGCAGGGCTTGCTTTGACAGGAAAGGTGCCGTTTGTAAGCTCATTTGCGATGTTTGCGTCAGGACGTGCTTATGAGCAGATTCGTAATTCTATTGGCTATCCGCATCTGAATGTAAAGATCGGCGCTTCTCATGCCGGTATATCTGTAGGAGAGGATGGAGCCAGTCATCAGTGTATTGAGGATATGGCTCTTATGAGAGTTATTCCAGGCATGACGGTCATCAATCCCTCGGATGATGTGGAGGCAAGGGCGGCTGTAGAAGCTGCATATGCTATGGACGGGCCTGTTTATTTGAGATTTGGACGGCTTGCGGTGCCTGTGATTAATGACCGGCCTGATTATAAGTTTGAAATCGGAAAAGGCGTTACGCTTAGAGATGGAAAAGACCTGACAATCATTGCAACCGGATTATGTGTTTCGGCGGCGCTCGATGCGGCAGAGCAGCTGGCGGCAGACGGCATCGATGCACGGGTAATAAATATTCACACGATTAAGCCGCTGGATGCGGAGCTGGTTGTAAAAGCAGCAGAAGAGACAGGCAGGATTGTTACGGTAGAGGAGCATTCGATTATTGGCGGACTCGGCAGCGCGGTTGCGGAAACACTGTGTGAAAAGCATCCGGCGAAGCTTTTGAGAATCGGCGTGGAGGATGTATTCGGCGAGTCAGGCCCGGCGGTGCAGCTGCTTGAAAAATATGGTCTGGATGCAGCAGGAATCTATAAAAAGGTGAAGGGCTTTCATGCCGGTTAGGAGTAGGAGGTATACTCATGTATAAGGAATCATTTGGAACAAGCAGGGACGGCAGTGCGGTTACGATTTATGATCTTGAGAATGCAGGCGGCATGAAAGTACGTGTGACGGATTATGGCGCGACGCTGGTATCTATTTTTGTGCCGGACAGGGACGGCAATATGCTGGACGTGCTGTTAGGATATGATAATGTTACAGGTTATGAGGAGCATCGCAGGGACTGTTTTGGCGCGTTAATCGGAAGAAATGCAAACCGTATAGCCAATGCGCAGGTGACGATTAACGATGTTGTGTATAAATTAGATCAAAATGATAATGAAAATAACCTGCATTCCGAAAATCATGGCATGAACTGTATTTTATGGGATGTGAAGGAGTATACAGGACGTTCTATTAAGCTGTGCTGTGTCAGCGCTGACTTAGAGCAGGGATTTCCGGGAAATATGAACGTAGAGGTGATTTATAACCTGACGGATGAAAATGAGCTGGAGATACATTATCAGGCAGTTTCCGATAAAGATACAGTGGCTAATTTTACCAATCATTCTTATTTTAATCTGGCAGGGCATGATTCGGGAGATATACTCGGACATGAGCTGATGATTCGGGCTTCGTATTTTACGCCGATCATCGATGCAAAGG
>CANDMV010000015.1 GCA_947385875.1 uncultured Eubacterium sp.
AAATCCCTAATTTTTTAATGGTTTCAGGCATTTATTGATGTGGGAAGTTTGAGTATATAATTAAGGACTGTTAACTGCTATTTCAAACTTTTTTAGAACTCTAGAGGGTGTTTAAAACGCTTTCCGTGAGATGTGCTTTCCAGTTTGTGGAAAAATCATCCCAAATTTATGTAGCGTAGCAGGCAGCGCCTCTTAAATTTGGGATGAATTCTTCGCAAATATTCTATCAGAATCTGCAAATACTAATTCCATATTCCATCCGTTAACCACATTTTTAAACAAAATTAAAAAAACAGCTAACAAAATCCTAAAAATGTCCGATAAACAAGGTATAGAAATTCACAATGAGAGTGATATTTCTAAATTATCATTCAAGGACGAAACGATGAAAGGAGATGCCTATTATGCGTATAGATGCTTATAACCAGATCGCTACAATGTATAAAACTACCAAGCCTTCTAAAGCGAAGAATACAGCGGAAGTTTCTTCTGCACGTGATCAGGTTCAAATTTCAAGAGCTGGAAGGGATATTCAAATCGCAAAACAGGCAGTCGCAGCAGCTTCGGATATCAGGGAAGATAGGGTAGCAGAGCTTAAATCAAGCATACAGTCTGGAAACTATAACGTTGATACTGGAGATTTTGCGAGTAAACTATTGTCTAGTTATTATGCAGCGCTGTGATAATTTATGAAATAAATATACTCATGGGCAGTCTTATTTGCGATGATCATAACGGTGCCGCTCGTGAGTCGGAGTGATTGGCAGATGATAGCAATCGCGGGTATATATTCATGAAAATAGAAAGTCCGCAGAGTGTACTTTCTATACTATCAGGTAACTGTAACAGTTACAGAAGTGCGAGGATAAAACGTGGCAAGTTTAATGGATGACCTGATACAGGTCTTAGAGAGCGAGAACAACGAATACCAGAGGCTGGCAGAGTTATCTAAGCAGAAAAAACAGGTCATCATTGATGCCGATGTTCCGTCATTGGAGAAAATCGTAGATCTGGAACAAGATGTAGCCAGTAAAATCCAGAATCTGGATGTCCGCCGCCGGAAGGTCATGCATGATATGTCGGTGGTGCTGAATAAACCGGAAGAGGGTTTTACGGTAGATACGATTCTTGAGATGCTGAGCAGCCAGCCAAAGGAACAGGAACGATTACAAAACGTAAAAAAACAGTTGAAGACGACATTAGCAGAAGTTCGAAAAATAAACGAACAAAACCAGACATTGCTTAATCAGGCTCTGGAGATGGTAGAGTTTGACCTGACTCTGTTTCGAAGCATGCGCACCGCACCCGAGACAGCGAACTATAATAAAAACGCTTATAATACGGGAGATCTGCTGGGGAGCAGCGGATTTGATGCAAAACAATAACGGACAGGAGAGTGAGCAATTATGGCGAATGGAATGGGTTCCTTATATATAGGGCATTCAGGACTGATTTCTTCTCGAGATTCGATCAACAACGTAGCGAACAACCTGGCCAACGTAAATACCGCAGGGTATGTACGTCAACAGGTTGTTTTTCGTGATACGCACTACAATAACATCGCATACTCGAAGGATGGAAACAAAAAATTAACTGGACTTGGAACCTCTGTCGGTGAAATAGTCCATGCAAGAGATATTTTTCTGGATAAGGCATACCGCAGGGAGAATGGCCGGCAGTCTTATTATGCAGCTTCTTTTGAAGCAATCGATGAGGTGCAGAATTATTTTCAGGAATTGGAAGGAACAGCTTTTCAGCAGATTATAGACGGCTATTCGGAGCATGATAATCATGATGGAAGCTTGTGGCAGGCGTTTGAAGAATTTTCAAAAGACCCGTCAGACATGGCCAATCAGAACCTTGTAGTACAGAAAGCAAGCCTGTTTGTCTCAAGGGCGCAGGCAGTATACAAAGGACTGATGAAATATCAGTCAGAGATTAATACACAGATTTCAGAAGATATTGATAAGATCAATGATTACATCAAGCAGATTTATGAATTAAATGTCAGAATACAGACGATAGAATCTGGCGGACGTGAAACTGCGATGAATGAGCGCGATGCCAGAGATTACGCAATCGATCAGCTGAGTAAATATGGAAACATACAGTATGAAGAAGGGAAAGGCGGTACTGTTTCTGTAAAGTTTGAAAATATATTAGTTGCGGATGAGATGTTCCATTATGAGATTGGAAAAAAGACAGACCGCATGAGCGGCTTTATTACACCATATTGGCCGCATTTGTCGAATGAAGAAGGCGGCAGATATACGTATGTATTTGATTTTTCACAGAAAATCTGTACCGAATTTGATACAGATATTGGTGAACTTAAGGCATTGATTCAGGCGAGGGGAATTGCCAGCTCGAATTTTAATGATATAAACAATGCGAATCCAGATCATTACGATGCAACAGTTGGTTTATCGATTATGCAGAATACAGAGGCTGAATTTGATAATCTGGTGCATCAGATTGTAAAGCAGATTAATGATATATTTGTACCGAATAAAGATATGGAGTCTTTATGGGTACAAAATGCAGATGGTACTTACTCGCATTTTAAAAATGTGAAAGTATTGGATGAAGAAAACTGCTGCGTGGGCGAAGATGGAAAGATGCCTCCGCAGGAATTATTTACCAGATCTGGCTGTGAGCGGTATCAGAAGGTGAGAGCTTATGATTCCGAAAAGGGAGAATGGCGGGATTACTATTTATATAATGAAGAAGATATCAATGATTCAAAAGAAGTATATTATTCAAATGGCGGATATTATAGCGTATTTGATCCAACAAAGGGCTCTACAGTCACAACATATGAAAGCTATGATCCAGAGACTGGAGAAACTGGCACAAGAATTTCCGGGATGGATGAGCCTTATATGCCGTGGAATAAGAGCGGGAACAGTAAATATATTTTGAACAGGATGGGCGGAAAGGATGTATATGTGCTGAACGAAGATTATAAATATGATACTTCAAAGCAGTATACAGCAATGGAGATTAACATTAATCATAATCTGCTCAAGCAGGTAAAAAATATTCCGCATATCAATCAGCAGATGGAAATTGATCAGAGCATGGCGTTTAAGCTGACACAAATATGGCAGAACCAGTCTGTAGCGATCAGCCCGCGTTATCCAGATTCAAAATATACGTTTGGCGAATATTACAAGGAAATGATCGGAGAAATTGCAATTATTGGTTCCGGTTATGGATCTACGGCAGAGAATCTGGAAGGAACGGTAGCTTCGATTGAGAACCAGCGCGATGGAGTCATCGGTGTATCTTCCGATGAAGAATTGACCAGAATGATTAAATATCAAAATGCTTATAACGCTTCAAGCCGTTATATCCAGACAGTCAGCGATATGATCGAGCTGCTTGTATCAGGGCTTTAAGCAGGAGACGTGAGGTGAATATATGAGTTCTACATTTTTTGGATTAAATATTGGCTATTCTGCATTAAATGCATATTCAGTCAGTACAAATACAGCAGCAAATAACATAGCGAATGCAAATACGCCGGGTTACAGCAGGCAGGTCACGAATCTGGTGGCAAAAGGGGCGCTTCGTAATTACACGTACGGTACATTGGGCAGCGGTGTCGATGCGGAATCCATCACACAGATGCGCAACACTTATTATGATGTAAAGTATTGGACGAATAACAGCAACATCGGGCAGTATGAAAAAAAGATATATTACATGTCCCAGATTGAGAATCTTTTCCAGGATGAGGGAGAAGAAAGCGTAGAAGGATTTGTTTCCATCTATGGGACGATATCTAATTCGTTGGAATCCCTAAAAGGGGCCAGTGCGGACTTGTATATCCGCAATCAGCTTATCAATAATGCGCAGAGCATGATGGAATATTTCAATAATATGTCATCTAATTTAAAGGGGATACAGTCAGACTGTAATCAGGAAGTACGTGCGATGGTATCGCAGATTAATTCCTATGCTCAGAAGATATCTATTATAAACGATAAAATAAATACGATAGAGATTCAGGGCAGACATGCCAATGAGCTGCGTGACCAGCGGGCATATCTGATTGATCAGCTGTCTGCGTTGGTACCAATAGAGATCGAGGAAACAGAAGTACGCAACAGCAATGACCCGGATAAATACCTGGGCGGCACGAATTTCCGTGTCCGTTTAGAAGGGCAGCTGTTGGTAGATGGCAATGAGTATAACGAGCTGGAATGTTATGCACGTGAAAAAAAGGTCAATCAAAACGACATAGAAGGATTATATGATATTCGTTGGACGCATACCGGCAATGAATTTAATGCTTCTTCTGATACTATGTCCGGTCAGCTGAAAGCAGTGCTTGATATTCGGGATGGTAATAACAAAGAGAATTTTCAGGGTACTCTGTCAGATGTAGATGCACTTCATTCTAAAATAACAATTACAAATCCGAGCATCACGAATGTAGAAGGATTAAATATGCCGCCTTCAGGGCAGATTACGATTGCAAACCGGACATATAACTATTCTGGATTTGAAATGAAAGTTTATGTCGATGAGCGGGGCAATGAGAGCGCCACATTTACATTTGACCTTGAGGACAGTGATTTATCTACGCTGGCAGGAAAAAATGGCCGGGAAGTCACGATTGGCAGGGCAGTAGATGCTCGTGGAATACCGTATTATATGTCTCAGATGAATGAATTTTTACGTTCTTACTGCCGTAAATTCAACGATATACAGATCTATGGAAATGGAGATGGAACAGTAGTGCCGGGCAGCGGCAAGATCGATCCGGCGACTGGCGAGATTGATCCGAGTACCCTCGTCTATGAGAAAGGCGGCGTGGATACTGAGGGAAATCAGATGGGTGCATTCTTTGTATCTATTATGCCGACCGGCAAGGAGAATACATTTCAAGATACGGCATTATCAGATGGTGAGAGACAGAAAACGACGGTATACAAATCAGGTGAAAATAATTATTATTACATGACAGCGGAAAATGTCTCTGTAAACGATAAGAGTTTAAAAGATCCAAATTATTTTGCTTCTTCATACCGGACGGATGAGGAAGAAAGTGAAGCAAGTCTTGTAGATCAGATGCTGACACTTCAAAATGATACAAAAGTATACCGGGGTTCTGACGGAGTTCAGTTCCTGCATTATATTGTTACAGATATATCGGTGGATGCGCAGGAAGCAGATATTTTATATTCAAATTATTCAGATATCGGAGTGACGATTGACACTTATAGAATGTCGGTGTTCAGTGTAGACGAAGATGAAGAAGGTCTGGATCTGGTCAAATTTCAAAATGCTTACAATCTGGCATCCAAGATCATATCTACGATGAACCAGATGTATGACCGTCTGATCACACAGACCGGTGTATAAGGAGGGAAGCAGCCATGATGAGAATTACCAATTCGATGGTCGTTAAAAGGACAAAGACGAACATCAATACAAACAGGGCAAAAGTAGATTATACAAACAACCAGATGTCCAGTCAGAAAAAGATAACAAAGCCTTCCGATGACCCGATCATAGCGATTCGCGCGCTGCGTCTGCGCAGTACTCTGAGCACGATTACACAGTATTATACTAATAATATTCCAGATACAGAATCTTGGATGGACTGTACACAGACCGCTTTGATTAATATGAAAGATTTGCTGGATGACGCCCGTGAGCAGGTAGTATATGGATCCAATGATGTCTTAGAACAGGAAAATCGTCAGGCGATTTTAAAGTCCCTTCAGTCGCTGCAGCAGCAGATTTATTGCGAAGGCAACGCTGATTATGCAGGAAGGACAGTGTTTACCGGTTGGAAGACAAATCAGAATCTGACCTTTACGGATGCTGCGGAAGCAAAAAATCAGCGTTACGATATTACAGAACGCTTTTCTTATAAAGATATTCAGCAGAAAAACTATTATGCAGGCAGATTTAGTGATACATCTGATGATAAAGTGACCCAGCCGGCGACGGGGCAGCCGTTTAATGAGGTGCCGCTGCATCGTCTGAGGCTGGCTTATGATAATATAGAGCAGGAAGGTGCTAAGCTCAGCTTTTCGTATTCTGTTGTAGTCGGGGAGGATGATGATGGAAATCCGATTACAGAGACAGTGAAGACAGAATTATCAAATAATCTCCGTTCAGTTGTTACAAAGGGATATGGATTTGCGTTGGATGGTACGGATAATTTAGTGCCGACATCTGCGCCGAATGGATTATATGTGGATGAAAACGATTATGAAATAGAGGATGTTGATGATAATACAGTAAAATATGTATATCCTGTATATAACGAGGATGAATGGAAAGCATACTGGGAGGGTGATAGTGATAAAGAGCCTGTACCTGTAGACACTGTAGAAGTTTTTGTAAAGACAGACGAAGACACTGGAGAGGTGTCTCTGCCGGCAATCATTACGGATAGCGAAGGTGAGGCCCACGAGATCACTTACCGTGTATCAACAACTAGCGAATTAAAAGAGGGCGGTTATGCTCTGGCTGACAATGAGGTTGTACTGGATTCAGAAAGCGGGGAACTGATTTTTAGTGATAATCTGGCAAAACTGTTTGATCAGAACCGCATATCGTTCGAATTTGATTATACAAAAAATGGATTTGAGACAGGGGAGCTTCGCCCAGAGTACTATTTTGACTGCACGCGTTACATGGAAGACCGTGATGATATTACGTATAAAAATTATGATGAGGATGGCAACTGGCTTACACAGGGTATTTTTTACAATATAGCAGGCGGTCAGCAGATGCAGATCAATACTGAGGCAAGAGAAATCTTTAATTCTGATATTCGCAGGGATATGGATGACCTGATCGAAATCGTACAGATGGCGATCTCTGCTCAGGAAACAGTAGATGCCATAAAGAAAAAGATTGAATCCGGTAATTATGATCTGGATGAGAATGGAACAGATGAGCAGCTTAAAAATCTGAATGCATGGCTGGATGTGGCACAAAAGCAGCTGGATTATGCAAATCAAAACATGCATGATACGTACAGTGCCTACATTACAAGATTCCAAGGATATTTTGACAGAGTGGATCTGGAGATTACTGATTTAGGAGGACGCGGTGAGCGTGTTTCACTGACTAAGAACCGTATGAGCATCCAGCAGTCAACGTTCAAGGAATTAAAGTCTATTAATGAAGATATGGACTTATCCGAGCTGGTGATTAACTATTCGGCAGCATCAGTAGCATACCAGTCAGCTTTACAAGCAGCAGCTAAGATCGGAAAAATGACGCTGTTGGACTTTATTTAATATATTTATCGTCAGAATTATGTTCTATAAAAATTGTTTATACAGATGATTATTTATAAAGACGTCTGTTTGGCAAGGAATTAACAGAGCATGTGTCTGATATTGAGAAAATGCTGTTTACCAGCTATTTTTGAAAAATTGCTGTTGGGTATTAGATCTTTTGGACGTCAGTAGCGAAAAAATGTTATTGGCGTCCATATTAAACATATGTGTATTAGAGTTTTATATATGTGTGAGACGCTGTATCAAATTGGCGGGCAGATTGATTGAGGGCGGCAATTTCTACAAATAATTAAGTAAAAAGAATGCTTGTTGTGTTTTGACATTAAAATAGCGTAGAGAAGGAGTATGAGATGAAGGCAGATACAAGATTATTCGGTAAAATCGATATTGATGACAGCAAAATCATCATATTCAAGGAAGGCATCATTGGATTTCCTGATTTAAAACACTTTACATTAATCTACGATGAAGAAAAAGAAGGACAGGGCAGAATTAAATGGCTTCAGTCTATGGACGACCCTGCTTTTGCTCTGCCGGTTATCAATCCGTTGGATATAAAACCAGACTATCAGCCAGTGGTGAATGAAGAAGGGCTGCAGTCATTAGGAAGTATGCCGAATGAAAGCGCTTTTATGCTGGTCACAATTACTGTGCCAAAAGAAATCGAAAAAATGTCTGTAAATCTAAAAGCTCCGTTTGTCATAAACATGGACAATCTGCATGGTGTGCAGATCATTATCGAAGACGATTATCCAGTAAAATATAAAATATATAATATATTGAATAAAAAGAAAGCAGGTGAGCAGGTATGTTAGCACTGACCAGAAAAAAAGGCGAAGCGCTGGTATTGAATAACAATATCGAAGTCACTATATTAGAGATTCGAGGCGATCAGGTAAAAATTGGTGTATCTGCTCCAAAAGAAGTGCCGATTTATCGTAAGGAAGTATATCTCCAGATCCAGAAAGAAAACGAAGCGGCTGCCAGCCCGGATAGTCTGGATGTATTGAAAAGTCTTGGATAATATTAAAGATTTATAGATTTTTACCGATATATACGATAATAGACGTAATAGAAATATATAGGCATTCACAAGGAGGTGGAGTTAAATGGCGATGGAAGTGTTAAAAACCGCTGCAGTGACATATCAGGGAAGATCATCAAGTGCAGCGCCGGTCAAGTCAGCAGCTTCAGCCAAATCTGAAAAGACCTCGTCAGAAGCTGAGCCGTCATCGGCTTTAATGAATAAAGATGGGGTAAAGCCGATGCAGCCTGTCAGCGGGAGTGACGATGACCGAGACAGTGGTTCAGGCGGAGGCGGCAGCGGCGGACAGACGAGCAGGCAGCTTCAGCAGGCTGTCGAAAAGCTTAGAAAGAATATGATGGCTCAGACAGAAGCGGTATTTGGCATCCATGAGGGGACAAACCGCGTGATGATTAAAATTGTGGACAAAGACACAAAAGATGTCATTAAGGAATATCCGCCGGAGCAGACACTGGATATGATACAAAAAGTCTGGGAGATGGCGGGTATTATGGTAGATGAGAAAAGATAGGAGGTAGCAGGCATATGACAATTCGACTTACAGGAATGAACTCAGGACTGGATACAGATGCAATTATCCAGGAGTTAGTTTCCGCATATAGAGCAAAGGGAGATAAGATTAAGAAACAGCAGACAAGGCTGTCATGGACGCAGGATAAATGGAAATCAATCAATGCAAAGGTATTAAACCTTTATAAGTCTTTAGATAAAATGCGTTTTGCATCTGGCTATAACATGAAAAAAACCACTGTTTCCAACACATCCAAAGCTACGGTTACAGCTTCGAAGGATGCGGTAAATGGTACGCATACGCTGAAAATAAAGACGCTTGCAAAAGGCGGATATTTATCGAGTGCACAGCTGAAACAGGCCAAAAGCGGTTCGACAAAGCTTTCTGATCTGGGATTTACGGATGTAAGCGGAAAAGAAGCTACGTATCGTATATCTGGAAATGGTGTGACAAAGGATCTGAAAGTAGACGGCAATACGACAATCGATCAGTTCGTAAAACAGATCAATAATTCTGGAACAGGTGTTACAGCTTCTTATGATAATACGAATAAAAGAATTTATATTACTTCAAAAGAAACTGGCTCAGATAAGGATTTTATGCTGATAGCAGATAACGATCAGGGTGCAAAGGCGTTGGATGCTTTAGGCTTAAATGTGTCTTCAAAAACTGCCAGTGAAGAAGCTGCATTATGGATGAAGTATTATGATTCCGGAGCTGGTGCAGTTGACAGAAATAAATTAGAAGAAGATGTCAAGAAAGTAGCGCAGGCTAAGCAGGACCGCATTGATTTGAAAGAAGATATTGATGAATGGAAGGCAGAAAATTCAAAACTGTCACAGGCATCAAAATATGTAGGCGCTGTTAAGAATAATTATGATGTAGAAGAGTACTTAAAGAGCAAACAGCCAGGCTTGACAGATGAACAATATAAGCAGGATGCAGCGGATTTATCACAGTTTGCCAATATGAAAGAGAGCGATCGGTCAAAAAATTATGCCCGTGGCGAAGATGGAAAGCTTCGGCTGGCAAATGATACAGACACTGATATTATCACATATGAAAGCCTGAAAAATAAATACGATATAGTAGAGAAACAAGATCAGAAAGATGAAAACGGCGATCTGGTTGTTGATGCCAACGATAATGTAGTGCAGGAGGCCACCGAACTCTTTAAACAGATCAAGTCATATAATTCGAGCCAAAAGACCATAGAATCATATGAAAAAGATGATACAAATAAGACATATGTAGATGAAGTAAAAGCGATTATGGATGATCCGGCTGTTACTGATAAATCAGAAGCACTGGCAGCTAAACAGAAGGAAGGCTATGATGCTAAAATTGAACAGAATAAGCAGAGTATTATAAGTGCTAATGAATCGATGGAAGCAGCTGCTCAAATTATTCAGGAACATAAGAATATAAATAGTAGTGAACTTACGGTGGATCTGGCTGCTGGTACAGGTCAGGCTTTTACAGATTATGTAGATTCGCTGGCTGAGAAGGTACAGTTTTTTGCAGATAATTATAAAGAAGTAAACGGCGAATTTGTATTGAAAAATGAAAGCGGCGGACATAAAGTAGATGCTACGGATGCTGTCATTGAGCTGAATGGAGTAGAGTATACATCAAGCAGTAATTCATTCAACATTAATGGACTGACGATTGATGCACATGAAACAACCGGCATGAATGATGATGATGCCGTAACACTTACTACTGCAACAGATACTCAAGGACTTTATGATAAGATTAAAGACTTCCTGACAGAGTATAATGCGATCATATCTGAGATGTCGTCATTGTATAACGCAGAGTCTTCAAAAGGATACGAACCGCTGACAGCGGAAGAAAAAGAAGCGTTATCTGAGTCTGATATAGCTGATTGGGAGAAAAAGATTAAAGATTCCCTGCTGCGCAGAGACAGTACATTAGGAGGACTGCTTACTTCTATGACATCAGCGATGTCTGCATCTGTAACCGTAAACGGTAAGAAATATAGTCTGGCATCTTTGGGAATAAAGACAGGCAATTATTTTGGTTCAACAGCTGCAACTCGGTATATGTATCATATCGATGGTGATGCAGATGATGATGAGACATCCGCAAATGCAGATAAGCTTATGGCTATGCTGAAATCAGATCCGGATACTGTCATTGAGATTATGAAGGGTGCGACGCAGAAGCTGTATGAAGGTCTGAATAAGAAGATGGAATCAACGTCGCTTAGTTCTTTCCAGTCGATCTATAATGATAAGTCAATGGCACAGAGTTATAGCGACTATACAAAGAAGATTACTGCATGGGAGGAAAAAGTAGCTCAAATAGAGGATTCTTATTATAAGAAATTTGCAGCAATGGAAACAGCTCTTGCAAAACTACAAAGTCAGCAGTCTTCTCTTGCAGGCCTGCTCGGCTAATTACAATTAAATAATATCACGATCACGGAGGATTAGGATGTTAACAAAGAATGGATATGCAGCATACGCTAATAATAGATTAATGACAGCATCCAAAGGTGAACTTACTCTAATGCTGTATGACGGTGCGATTAAATTCTGCAATATAGCGATTGCTGCTATCGAGGAGCATGATATAGAAAAAGCTCATACGAATATTGTAAAGGTAGAGAAAATAATTGAAGAATTTCAATCTACTCTGAACTACAAATACCCGGTTGCAAAAGACTTCAATAATGTTTATGAATATTTACAAGAACAGCTGACACAGGGAAATATCAGAAAAGATAAAGAGTGTCTGAATAGAGTTCTAAAGCATCTGCGTACAATGCGCGATACATGGAAGGAAGTCATGGGTAAATCGGCTCAGAATGCGTAAATGCGGAGCTAAGGTTTAAAGTAAAATATATGCCAGAATCAACCCTTTGCCACGAAAAATCAAAGGGTTGATTCTGTTACATTTGAAAAGAAGAAAAGAGGTGGGTCATGCCTGAAGAAAATTATCTGAATATACTAGAGCAGAGCCTGAGAAAGAAATTAGGGATTTTAAAGCAGATCCGGGTCAAGAATGAGCATCAGCGTGTTTTATTATTGGATGAAGAACTGGCACCGGAGGATCTTGAAGAAAATATGGATGCCAAGGCTGAGCTGGTAGGGCAGCTGGAAATATTAGACCAAGGCTTTGATGAGGTCTATGAGCGTATCCGGCAGCAGTTAGAGGCTGGCAAAGATAAGTATCGTGAACAGATCCGGCAGCTTCAGGAGTTAATCCGCCAGGTTACTGCAGAAAGCAGCAGTATTCAGGCAGAGGAGAAGAGAAATTATCAGCTGGCAGAAAAGAAATTTGCTTCTGTAAAAAAACAGGTACGAGAGGTCAAGGCAAGCTATAAGGCAGTAAATCAGTATTATCGCAATATGACTAAGACACATTATGTAGATGCGCAGTTTTTGGACAATAAAAAGTAAATAAAAAAAATTGATTTTAAGTATAAAGTATTTGAGGAACCATCCGATATATTATACAAGTACAAGATAACAATTGTTACTTGATAGCAGATGTCTGAATGGAGCGTACGGCCAGACAGACTAAAGCTGAAAACCCAAAAAATAGCTCATGCAGCAAGGAAGCTGCATTAAATTCAAGGAGGAAAATATTATGGTAGTACAGCACAATCTTACAGCAATGAATTCTAACAGACAGTTAGGTATTACAACATCAGCTCAGGCAAAATCTTCAGAAAAGTTATCTTCTGGTTACAGAATTAACCGTGCAGGCGATGACGCAGCAGGTTTAACGATTTCTGAGAAGATGAGAAGCCAGATCAGAGGCTTAAACAAGGCTTCTTCCAATGCACAGGATGGTGTATCTTTGATTCAGGTAGCTGAAGGTGCATTAGCAGAGACACATTCTATCTTACAGCGTATGAATGAGTTAGCTACTCAGGCAGCAAACGATACAAATACGACAGCTGATAGAAATGCTATCGCAGCAGAAATTCATCAGTTGACATCTGAAATTGATAGAATTGCATCTACGACACAGTTCAATACAATGGACTTGTTAGATGGTTCATTCCAGAATAAGAATCTTCAGGTTGGTTCATTAGAAGGACAGAACATTTCTATTTCTATTCAGGCTATGAATGCAAGTGCACTTAGCTTGAGAAAAGCAGGTAAGTTAGCAATCAGCGTTTCTAGCTTCTCAGCAGCTGGTTCTGCTATGACAGTTATTCAGAACGCTATTCAGTCTGTATCTGCTATGAGATCTACACTTGGTGCATTACAGAACAGATTAGAGCATACTATTGCTAACTTAGATAACATTTCTGAGAATACTCAGGCAGCTGAATCTCGTCTTCGTGATACAGATATGGCTGAAGAGATGGTTGAATACAGCAAGAACAACATCCTTGCTCAGGCAGGACAGTCAATGCTTGCTCAGGCTAACCAGTCTACACAGGGTGTATTATCATTGCTTCAGTAATAAGATTTATGCTATATACAAAAAGGAACTGCCGCAGAGCAGTTCCTTTTTGTTTTATAAGCGATTATGTCATTTATATATGCGGGCTTATGCCCGCTTTTTATATTTATTTGATACTTTTATAAGAAATATGATCTTATTTTTCGTCAAAGATAAATTGAAGTATTTTCTGTAAATGCTGCTCGTAACTATGAAACTGACGAATTTTTTTCTGTCCATTTTTGGCAATCTGGCATCGAGCTTCATCATGATCCAGATAATACTGAATTTTTTGAGTTAAATCACTTAAATCACTGTAATAGACAAAATCTTCATCTGGTGTAAAATGCCTTAATAAATCTGCCTGATAATTGGTCAATAAGAACCCTCCGGCGCTCATAATATCTATTGCACGCAGCGGAATGCCGGATTTAATGCTCTTTAATGTAATATTCAGATTAATTTTGCTATAATGAAATACATATGGCATTTCATTATGATAGTCTACAGTTCCCATATTCTCAATGCCATGTGCATGATAGCTGCTGTCTAAAGTATATAATCGAAGAGGGTGTACAGCTGCCGCTGCCGTCAGTATCTGTATTCGGTCTTTCTCTGCTAATTTTCGGCCTATAAAATAGTTGCCATAAATATATTCATCTGTTTGTATTCCTGTATGATTTGCATGATAAGGTACAGATGCCTTCATATCAGATAAAATATTATCTGTCAAAAGCTCTTCAATGAAATAATATCCATATACTTTTAGCTGTGCATTCATAATGCCGTCTAAATAGCCTTTTGTATAATCGCTCAAGTCTGTTAAACGGTCAAAAAAATTGTGGTCTTCATTATAAAGGGATCCTACAAAAGATACGTCTGCTGTATAGCGCTGCGGGTCATGTGGGCGGGAAAGCAGCATTTGAATCCGGTCAGCGCTGCCAGCCAACGGAAAATAGTGTACGGTAGTGATTCCCATAGAGGATAATTCTTCGTATTGTGCATAGTCAAACAAGAACACGTAGTTACATGGATATACAATCGTATAGGAATAAAGAGATACGTGGGGGGAATCATATACGATAGAAATGTATTTCAGGTTATTTCGCTTACTTCCCTCCGATACAAGAGGATAGAAATTATACGAAAATACAATATCAAAATTCCCGCTGCTGCAAAATTTATCAAAGTCAGTGTCAAATTCCGAGGATTTACGAGAATCATATGCAGGGTGAAAATAAAAGAAGACAGAGTGTCCGAGTGATTTTAAGGCGGTTACAGTGTCTTCTCGACAGAAGCAGGGCCAGTCTAAGAAAATAATATTCATAGAATTTATCGTTCCTTTCTAGTGCTCCATCCGAGCAGAAATTAGAGTTTCGTGCGGTCTATTAGATTCGGATGTTTCGCCAATCAGTAGAATCAGTTTCGCATAGTTTCTTTAGAGAATCTATGATATCATTTGTTAACTCTGAGTCTAATGCTTCATAGACTGCTTTCATATATGGACCGCCTTTACCATTTAAAATGCGTATAATAAATGGATTATTTCGATAATTTGGGAAAACTTGATAAGCGTTGTCATGAAGCATACGGATCGTATCATAATCGCATATATCAAACTGTTTAAATAGTACATACAGCATATCCATATAGTATCTGCGGATAAATTCATGTTCATATAATGTAGGAAAACGCTGAAAGATGCCGCGTTTTAGTAATTCCTTCAGCTTAATTTCTTCTACAAGAGCCCGGTCGAGCTGATGGATGGAGTTGTGCTGATGGATTGTAGAATCCGTGTGCAGATAGTAGTGATAAAAATCTTCCCCGATGATGTAGGCACTGTGAATGTAATGCATAGAAAGTACAAACCAGTAATCATCTTCGTAGAAATAGCCTTCAGGGAAAAAGATCTTATTGTCAATCAGCATGGAGCGTCGGTATAGGTTGCCGGCGAATCCAGTTCCGAAATCGACACCCACAAAAGCTCCACGGTCTTTATCGGTTTCAATAATATAATACTGGTCTTTTTTACCGTTCAAACCCATCGGAGATGATTCACGTGTCAGCTCAGTCTTATAGCCGCCTGCGACGGCATCGCATTGATATTTCACAGCTTTTCGGTGCATTTTTTCGTATGCAGAAGGTTCAAGCCAGTCATCGGCATCTACGAAGCTGACAAAATCAGCATGAGCATAGCTTAATCCGATATTGCGGGCAGTTCCCTGCTTTCCGTTCTTGTCGCAGTTAATAACCATGATTGATAGAGGATACTGTTGTTCCAGTGCGAGCAGATGCTCCAGCGTAGTATCTGTAGAGGCATCATTGACTGCAATAATTTCCAAATAGTCAGCTCCGATTGATTGGTTTACAATGGATAAAATACATTGATCTACATAGTCCTGCACATTATAGCAGGGAATGATAACGCTTATTTTTTTCATAGTCATCCCTTCATTTTTTGTACAACGGTTTATAGTTTTGATTCAAAAACGGTAAGCAGCAGCTGCTCCATGCGATGGCGGTATGTATGGTGTTCTAATACAAGAGAAAGGCCATTTTGAGCGATTTCTTTTGCATGAGCTGGATGTGAAAGATAGTAGTTACATTTTTCCAGCAGATCTTCTTCGCTTTCATATATGTCTAGGTGTTCGCCGATAGTAAAATATTCGGGAATTTCTGATTGATAATTTGATAATAAAAAACCGCCGCAGCTCAAAATATCCCATATTCTTAGAGGAATACCAGAACGAATTCCTTTCGATGTTATATTTAAGTTTATCGTACTGGAATGAAAAATCAATGGCATTTCTGTCATAGTTTTGGCAAGGCCGCAGTTATGAATTTCTGTAAGATTGCTCGTGTCGCTTCCAGTATATAAATCTAGCGAGTAATTGGCAGCAAGCAGTTTAGCCAGTGCGATACGTTCTAATGATGTGATTTTATTTCCTATATACAGTTGGGAAATAATAGCAGAATCAGTCAGAAATGGAGCATTTGGCGGTGTATAATAACCCGGCATATGTGATTTAAAAGTATCAATGAGCGGCTGTGTGATAAGCTCATCGATAAAATAATAGCCGTAAATTTTTTGCTGTGCAGCCATAATGCCGTTTAAATAACCTGACCAATAATCTGGCAGATCCTGTAATTTATCATAAGCGGTTTTTTCTGTATATAAAGAGCCGACAAAAGAAATATCGCTGGAGTATGTTCTCTTATCACAATTTTTTTGAATTACAGACTGCATAAATGCAGGATCAGAGGCTAGGGGAAGGTAAAATACATGCCCTGGATTAAGCGGAGCAATATCCTGATATTGATATCGATCAAATAGGAATAAATAATTACAAGGATTTGTTACAGATTTACTATATAATTCCATAACAGGAGCATCTACAGACCAACCAGCGTAAGGTATATGAAAAATATTGCACACATCTGATACGACCGGAAAAAAGTTGATAGAAAAAACCAGATCAAAGTTATCAGAAAGCAAAGCATGATTTACTGCTTGTACGACATCACTGGGAAGCATATGTTTATTTGTCATTTCCGGTGTTAGTTCTGTGACTTCAATTCCCAGTTCAGAAAAAGCATTTAGTACAAAAGGTTCACAGATACTGCCATATCGGTAAAAAAGTAATTTCATAATTCTTAGATCTCCTTAAGCAGAATAAATGTTAGCTATAGCCAACGATAATAATAAGTATTATAATAAACAATAAGAAGAAATACAATATAAATAATATGGAGAATTGATTTTTTATTATGGGAAATGCAAATAAAAAAGAGGAAGTAATAGGTGCAGTTTGTTTTCAAAATATTGAAGGAGAGCAAGAACAGGAACTTTCTTTCAAAAAAATATTGTTGGACGAAACATTAGTTCAGGGAGAACTGTGGGTAGATGTAGAGGCGCTCAGTCGAGCGGGCGGAATCAATCATCGGTTATGTGCAAAGAAGAATTACGAACTGTGTCTTAGGATTGCTAAAAAATACCGAATCATACGGGCCGATCTAACAAAAAAGTCGGATTATTTAGCAGGAAATAAGTATAGACAACTGCAGACGGACCAAGAAGCAGATTCTGAAATACAAGGGTGGAAAACGGATTGTTATGTGATTAGCCGTTACAAAAAGGAACTGCTGGAGATGCAAAGCTTTGATGATGCAGTTAAGAGTATTATTATGACGGAAGGAAGAAAAGCTGCAGATTATCTGGAAGATCTGCTGTCAGAAAATGATGAATACTATCGAATATATGATAATACGCAGCCTGTTTTAATATACGTCGGAGATGAACTTTGTTATAATGTGTTAGATCTATTTGCAAGGTGTCTTGGCAGAGCGCTTCAGGAGCGTGGATGCAGCGTTATATATTTTGATATGTCAAAGCAAAAGATCGATGATATAACTGTTTTTATAGGAAGACGATTAAAGGCTGTGATAGGGATGCAGACATATTTATTTTCTGTGAAGCAAAAGGACGGAACTTTTTTGCATGATGCAATCGGGGCACCAGAATATTTTTTTGTATTTGATCATCCGGTCTGGCTGAGACATCATTTGACACATGTTCCTAAGCAGATGACAGTATTGACTCCAGACGGAAATTATGCGGCGTTTATAGAAAAGTATTATGGTCATAAAGCCATATTTTTTCCGCCGGCAGGACAGGAACAATATTGTGGGCAGCGTGATCGGCTGTATGATATTTCGTTTTTAGGAACATATCGGGACAGTCTTCTGGATGAACTAAAAGACCTTAGAAAAAACGATAAAAAAAAGGCGTACTTTGTAAATAGATATATTCTTTATATGCGTCAGAATATAGATGAAACACCAGAAAAAGCATTGGAGAAACTGCTTAAACATTATCGTTTGTCCTGCTCAAAAGAAAGTTTTGAAGAGCAGTTTTTCAGTGTGCGGTGGACGATATTGAGGCTGGCACATTATTATCGTAGAAAAGTGGTGGAAACCTTACTGCGAGAAGGATTTACAATTCATGTGTTTGGAGATAGCTGGAAAAATTGTCCGCTGCGCAGATATGACGGATTGATCGTTCATGAACAGGCAATCGGCGAACAGGCAATTAAGGTCTATGGAAATTCAAAATTATCTTTAAATATTATGACGTGGCATAAGGATGGATTTACCGAAAGAATTGCAAATGCATTGCTTCAAAAATCAGTTGTGGTGACTGACCGCACAACTTATTTGGAGCAGAATTTTATAAATGATGAGGAAATGCTGATATTTGGATTGGATAAAATAAAAGAGCTGCCGCACAGGATTCGTCTGATCTTGTCTGATGAGCAGTTAAGAGGCAGTATAGCAGAACGTGGATATAAGAAAGCAAAGGAGCAGCATACATGGAATAAGAGGGCAGAAGACCTGCTTATGCTCATGAAATAATCAAAAGCCGGAAGATCTATGTGACGGCTAGATACATCAGTGCATACAGTGAAAACATCTGAACGGTTACAAAATAAGACAGCAGTAAAGGTATGAAAATAATGTATATAAAATGTAATTATGAGGTTGATAAATGAAAGGGAGACTGATATTTTTTGTTGGTGTTTATGATACACTGGATATTTTTTCGTATGAATTGCAAAAAGAATTTGAAGAGATGGGGTTTGATATAATGCTGTTTGATACAGCTAAGATGCAGCAGAGCCTGACAGAATTGTCTGCATTTATCAGAAGTCCTGTTACAGCTGTCATTACTTTTAATAATCTGGGATATAATATGGAACTAACCAAAGGACATAATATCTGGGATGAGCTTGGTATTTTTTGTGTCAATATATTAATGGATCACCCATTCTGTTACAAACCCGCTCTGGATGCATCACCAAAGAAGGCAGCGGTACTATGTACAGACAGGAACCATATGCGTTATATACAGCGGTTTTATCCACAGATACCGATTACGGGGTTTCTGCCGCACGCCGGTATTTGCCGGAAGAAGCCTTTCAAAAAGATAGAAGAAAGGGTAATTGATGTTTTATATGCAGGAGGATTATCAAGAGACTTTGTAAAAAATGTGATGCCGGATTTTCAAAAATATAAAGATTTTAATGCGCAGGAGATTGCAGAACAGGCATATCATATGTTGATTAGGAATCCATATATGACAACAGAGGAGGTAATTGAGAAGACGCTGCATATGGAAGGAATAAGCTTAACAGAAAATAAACTCTGTGAAATCATAGCAGATCTTCACTATATAGATCTGCTGGCAGCTTCTTATTATCGGGAAAAAATAGTTCAAGTATTAGTAGAACATGGGATTCGCGTACATTTGTTTGGAAGCGGGTGGGACTCCTGTTCATGGATTGGGCATTCAAATTTGATCTATGGCGGCCGTGTCAGCGCAGAAGAAATCATAGGATATATGCAGGAAGCTAAGATCGTATTGAATACAATGACATGGTTTAAAGATGGTACACATGACAGAGTATTTAATGGGATGTTAGCAGGAGCGGTATCTTTAACAGATAGTTCTATCTACATGAAAGAAGAATTTCCAGATCAGGGAATAGAACAACAAAAATTAGTTATGTTTGAGCTTGGGGAGATTGAAAAACTGCCGCATATAGTAAAACAGCTTCTGGAGGATTCAAACTGGATGCAGCAGATTGCGGACCGGGGCCGTATGTATGCGGAGAAAAATCATACATGGAAGTATCGTGCAATGGAATTAGAGAAAGATCTGCTGAGCAGTCTGAACTGAAAAAAGTAAAGGCGGGTGTGTATTTAACATTCCTAAGTCTTTGGAAAGTGAGAATATTAATGAGGAGCTTTGATGTAAGTGCAGCTATGGAAATAAAGGGAACGATTACAAATTCTGATGCCATGTATTGTTATTTTGAAATGATAAAAAAACTTGGAGCTGGATCTGTATTGGACATTGGTATGTTTTTAAAGAGAATAGGGGCAGTATCTAGGCAGATGGCAGGAACTCAAGTGAATAAAGATGTATTTTTATACGGAATTGATTTTTTTCCAGAGATTTATCTGCCGATTTATCAGGTTATTTATGATAAAATCATTTCGTTCGATCATTTTAAAAATTACATTCTGGATACCGAAGCGGCAAAAGGAAAAACAGATGGCATAATAGTAAGTAAATTTGATCTTGTTGTAATGCTGGAAACAGAAGATCTGATATATGAAGCAGATAAAAGAAAGCTGGTTGAATATTTAATGCAGTATACATCCGCGATTCTAGCAGATCAAAAAACAGGTAAGTGGATGACGGATATGAGATTAGTAAAAGGGTATTATCCCATTCAAATAGACAGCAGCCGATTTGCATGGATACCGGTTGAAGGATGCAGCATAAAAAAATAAAGTGAATATATTTTTTCACTGACTTAGGAAGGAAAACTTTTCAAAATAAGGGAATTAAGATGGACATAAAAATATATATTATGACGCATAAAAAATTTGCAGTTCCTAAGAAGGAAGGATATTATCCCATGCAGGTCGGCAGTATTGGGAAGGAAAATTATGGTTATCTGTGTGATGACATAGGAGATCATATTTCAAGCAAAAACAGCTCATTTTGTGAATTGACAGGATTGTATTGGATATGGAAAAATACAAAAAGTGACGTAGCTGGATTATGCCATTACCGGAGATATTTTGCCCATTCAGGTACTGGACAAGATACAGAGCCATTAGAATCAGTGATGCTTTCAGAAGAAGAAATCGAGCAGTATATGCAGCATTATGACCTGATTGTGCCAGAAAGCGGCATGACAAAATATGGAAGTGTAAGGAAGCATTATCTGGCAAGGCACTGCATTACTGATTGGGAGGAGTGCGTTCGGGTATTACGGGAAAAGTACCCGGAATATTATTCAGCTTTTTTATGGAATCAAGATACAAATATTATGACAATGGCCAATATGGTGATTGGAAAGAAAAATATTTTAGATCAATATTGTGAATGGCTTTTTGATATTTTGTTTGAGGTGGAAAAAAGGATTGATCTTACTGGACGAGACATGTATCAAAAGCGTGTGTTTGGTTTTCTTTCAGAACGGCTGTTTCGGGTGTGGGTATTTATGCATCAGCTTAAAATTCGAGAAGAAAATGTAATAACATTGGAATGAATAGGAATACAGTATTTGAATTGGAATAGGAAGCGGATTTAACAGGTTTAAGGAGATAGATATGGTAAAAATATACGTAATGACGCATAAGCGATTTACAAAACCGGATGATGATATTTATATACCATTACATGTGGGAAGAGCTAAAGCAGAGGATCTGTCTTATTTAGGAGACAACACCGGAGACAATATATCTGCTTTAAATTGTTATTATGGTGAATTGACAGGAATGTATTGGATATGGAAGAATGAGACGGATGCAGATTTTGTGGGAATATGCCATTATAGAAGATATTTTCTAAATGAGTCTGGTGAGATTTTAACCAGTGCTGAATTTGAAGATATTTTAAAAAATTGTGATGTGATGGTATCAGAGATGCTCGGCGGTACGGAAAATAATTGGACAAATTACGCTGCTTATCATAATGCTGCAGACATGGAAGCAGTTGGTGAAGCAATAAAGAAGATCTTTCCGTCAGATTATGAAGCGTTTCGCAGCGTGCTTTCAGATACAAAGTGTTGTTATGGCAATCTTATGGTTACTACTTTGGAAAAGTATCGGGAATATTGCGCATGGCTGTTTCCGGTTTTGGAAGAAGCGGGAAAAACTATTGATGTCACAAAATACAATGCTTATCATAAGCGGGTATTTGGATTCTTATCAGAGATTTTACTATATGTCTGGATAACAGCGCGTCGTTACAGCATACATGAGGGCAGGATAGGAGTTACTTCAGAAAAGGCGGAGACAATAGAATTTAAGCATGAAATCGAAAGCCTGGTTAAACAGGGAAAGATACTGCAGGCTAAAAAATTGTTTTATACAACGATGCAGGATCGACCTGATCTGAGACTTGATTTATCAGATATTAAGCAGGAAATACCAGTAATCGAAAAAATATTATATATCATGTATCAAGAGCAGAAATCAGGTGAGACGGGTCTGATTGGCCTTAGCAGGGATTTTACTGTTCTTACGGAACACTACAAAAATTCGTATCATCTGATTGCGAAGTATGGAAAAAATGCACGTGAGACAGCAAAAAAATATTTTGAGGTGTTTACCTTATCAGATTCTGCATATCATATCATAGAGCAGGATGTGAATGGCAGGCTGTCGTATTATCATTATTTGAACGAGGGAGAACCTGCAAAGAAAATAAGCGTGATCGTGCCGGTTATCCATTATTCAAATGAACTGTCAGCAGGCATTGCGAATCTGGTCAATCAAACGATGGAAGATCTGGCAGTTATATTTATTGATCTGTGTGGAAAGGAAGAAATCAAGCATATACTTCAAGACTGTATGCAGCAGTATCCGAAGAAGGTACAAGTATTTTTAGCAGAAGAATGGAATGAGCAGATAGAATCAATAGAAATGAGAGAGCGCGGAATTGGAATGGAAGAAGAACAAGCAGCTGCGTTAGACAGCGAATATCTAATATTTGTGAGAGCCGATGATTTGTCAGATACGAGTATGTGCGAAAAATTGTTTCAAGGGGCAGAAGAAAACGGATGGAAGCTTACAGGAGGAAAATACATAGACAGCCGAACTGATAGTGTAAAATTTATGCTTCCAGCTGACAGAATGAATTTGTCAGGGCAATCATGTATGTTTTGGGGATGTCTGATTCAAGGCGGGTTATGGAGAGAAAAAGTGCAGGAGTTTAAAGTGCAGGATGGCTGTTTAAGCATAAATAAAGCTATGGCTTCATGGGCGGCACAAGAGAATATGACAGGGAATATTGATGATCTTATATATAGGTACAGCGGATGAGACGGATAAATAATGGTTGTTCATAGATACAAAACTAAGGTATGTAATTGCCGGATAACTATGTAAAGAATTTTGCATAAAGTATTAAAGCTTTGAAAAAATATTGCCGATAAAATATATATCGGTCTTTAAGGTGATTCTAATACGATATGGAATATAAGAAAGGATGAACGGAAAATCATGGAGGATAATAGAAAAGAACAGATAGAAGCGTTAGAAGTATTAATGGAATTTAATGAGCGTGTAGTAAAGAATATAAAGATCTTAATCAAGGAGCTGTCTGGAAAACGCTTGGATGATACGAACAAATTTATCAAGAGTATTGTAGATGCTATGAACTGGGAGATTGAAGTCATGAATGGAACAATGTCTCTGCTGAATGAAGGAAAAGAGAGAATTAATAAGGATGATTTTAATGCTCGTGTGATAGCTGTCGCAGATGCAATCAACAAAGAAAATGATGCAGAGATGGCAGAAGCTTTTACAAACGTACTGCCTTATTTTGAGAAGCTTGGAGAAGCGGTAAAGGAAGTATTGGCATAAATTATGATTCTGTTATTTTGATGATAGTAGGTAATTAAGCTGTTGTTTAAATCATAAGATTTAAACTCAGCTTTTTTATTATCAAATAATCGAAGGAATGCGTAAGATAACAATTCAAGGTACAGCACATCAAAGTGAAGGAATCTGAATAGCTGTAGAAGCTGGATTAATTGTATGAAGGAGAATATACATGCAGTTTGATAAATCATATTTTAAAGGTGAAGAGAGGGAAGGTTTTTTTGTTGAAGAGAAAATGAAACGTGCGTGGGCTGCTCAGATTGAGGTGCTGGATGAGATAGACAGAATCTGCAGAAAACATCAGATTACATATTATGCGGGCTACGGGACTTTGTTGGGCGCAGTCAGGCATCAGGGATTCATACCGTGGGATGATGACATGGATTTGTATATGCTGCGGGACGAATATCAGAGGTTTTTAAGCATTGTTCAGCAGGAAATGCCTAAAGACTATAGACTTTATAATATGTATACAGATGAAAAATACGATGAGATATTTTCAAGGGTAGTTAACAGCGATAAGATAAATTTTGCGGAAGAATATCTGGAAAAATATCATGGATGTCCATATGTGGTGGGCATAGATATTTTCCCGATTGATTTTCTGCCCGAAAACGAAGATGAAAAAAAGCTGCAGTATGATATGTACGCTCTTGTAATGACAACAAAATATAAAGTGACAAAGCAAGAAGAGGATACAGAAGCAGCATTAAAGAATATCGAAGAGCTGTGTCAGATCAACTTAAAAAGAGATGCAACACTAAGAAGGCAGCTGCTGGTGCTGGCTGATCAATTAAGTTCTTTATACCATAGAAATGAGAGTAATTATGTTACAATTATACATAGCAATGTAAATAATTTTGTCAAAATAATGAAAAAGGAATGGTTTGAGGATCGCGTATGGATGCCGTTTGAAAATACAAAAATTCCTGTGCCAAAAAATTATGATGAATGCCTGAAAGCAATATACGGGCCTAAATATATGATGCCTAGACGAGTAAAAGTTCATGATTATCCTTTTTATAAAAAGCAGGATCAGATCTTACAAGAGGCATTAAAAAAGATTTGAACGGAAGTATGAAAGAGACATACAAATATTAGATGTAAAAATGGCATAGGAAAGCTATATGATCCATTAGGAGGAAATAATGTATTTTGAGGAGACCTATTTTCAGGGAGAAGAGCAGGAAGGTTTTTATGTAGAAGAAAAAATGAAACGTGCCTGGGCTGCTCAGATTGAAGTACTTAAAGAGGTAGAGCGGATCTGCAGAAAATATGATTTGAAATATTATGCAGGATACGGAACATTGCTGGGAGCAGTCAGGCATAAAGGGTTTATTCCATGGGATGATGATATGGATATTTTTATGCTGAGGGACGATTATGAAAGTTTTTTAAGCATCATTCAGAAAGAAATGGAAGAAGAATATGCTTTTTTGAATATATATCTGGAAGAAGATTATGGCGAGGTATTTTCAAGAATTGTCAATGGCAGAAGCATAAACTTTACACAAGAGCACTTAAAAAGGTATCATGGATGTCCATATGTGGTTGGAGTCGATATATTCCCATTGGATTTTATTCCCAGAAATAAGCAGGATGATGACCTGCGTCAGGAATTATATCGTTATGTGCTGTCTGTAAAAAGAATTGCAGCAGGAGGAGGCACAGATTTAGATCAATATTTAGCGCAGACGGAAGAATTGTGCGGTGTTAAGATCGATCGAAGCAAACCAATCGTAAGACAGCTTATCATATTAATGGACAGGCTGAGTTCTTTGTATCATAGAGAGGAAAGTGATGAGGTAGCAATCCTGCACAGCAATGTAAACGGATTTACAAAAAGAATGAAGAAGGAATGGTTTGATGAAGTAGTATGGATGCCTTTTGAAAATACGGAGATTGCTGTGCCGGGAAACTACGATGACTGTCTGCGCGCCATTTATGGAATAAAATATATGACGCCCAGACGTTTTAAAGCACATGACTATCCTTTTTATAAAAAGCAGGATGCGATCTTAGAGGCGATGAGAGAAAAGTCAAATAAATAAAATTCAGAACAAATGGAGCAGATAGAAAATGATTGAGTTTGAAGAAGATTTTTTTAAAGAAGAATGCAGGTGTGGATTTACTGTATGTGAAAAGATGAAACGGGCATGGGCGGCAGAAATGGAAGTTTTGTCAGAGATCATACGTATATGTAAAAAATATAATATTACCTATTATGCGGATTGGGGGACACTTTTAGGAGCAGTGCGCCATCACGGATATGTACCATGGGACGACGACATAGATCTTGCATTTAAAAGAAAAGATTTTTTCAAACTCATAGAAATGCTTCCGGATGAACTGCCAGAATCGTATCATGTAAGCAGTTTTTATACGCCGGGAGAGCATAATCAGCCGATCAGCTGTGTGATGAACAGTACGGTAATAAACACAGAACCGGACTTTCTAAAGAAATTTCATGGATGTCCGTATATTGTGGGAGTAGATTTGTCGGTGCTCGATTATATACCGCGTGAGGAAGAACTGGCGACGGCTCAGAGGACATTATATAGTGCGGTGTATGATGCCGCAAAACGATATGATGTACTGAAAAAAAGCGGCGAAATTGACCTATATCTGCCGCAGATTGAGGAATTGTGCGGGATTACATTTGATAAGGAGAAGCCGCTGCGCAGGCAGCTGTGGATGCTGAGTGAAAATATATGCGCTATGTATGGAGAAGAAGAGAGTGATTATCTGACGTGGTTTCCACGGACAGTTTGTCTGGACAAAGATTTTCGACTGAATAAGGAATGGTATAGCGATACTTTGGAAATGCCGTTTGAAAATATGATGATTTCAGTTCCGAAAAATTACCATGAAGTGCTTACAAAAATGTACAGAAGATATAATATACTGCGAAAAGGAAGCAGAGGGCATAATTATCCATTTTATGCAGCGCAGGATGAAGCTCTGCGGATGCTTGAAAATACTCAGAAAGATTAATGTGATGAACGAAAACCGATAGCAGTCATCCTCTTTAAATAAATTAATATAGAATGAAAAAGGTAAAGTTTTATACGATTATGTCGATATAAAATATAATAAAAGGTTTAATATGAATATTTTATTCATATATGATAAATAGATGCAGGAAACGGTAATATTAAATGGCTGTCAATTCTATTTGACAGCCATTTATTGTAAAAAATATAAAAAGGAAAAGACAAATGAAAGCAATTTTATTAGCAGCAGGAAAAGGAACGAGAATATCACGTATGGTGCAGGAAGTACCGAAAAGTACATTACCGATTAATGGAGTGCCGTTGATACGGCATACTGTGCAGATGCTGATTGATGAAGGGATTGAAGTAATCGTATGCACTGGTTATAAGAGAGAAGCGATTTTTGATGCATTAGAAGGCTTATCAGTAAAATACTATAATAATCCGTTTTATGATGTTACGAACAGTATTGCCAGCCTATGGTTCGCCAGAGAAGAGATCAATGATAATATGCTGATCTTGAACGCAGATGTATATTTCTCAAAAGATTTACTACATAAATTATTAGATGATGACCGTCAGGTAGTTATGGCCATGGATACGGGACGCATTGAAGTGGGAGATTATTTTTTCCAGACGATTAATGGGTGTATTAAAAAGTATGGTAAAGATCTGCCTAGGTCAGAACGGACTTGTGAATATGTCGGTATTGCGAAAATAGATAAGATGTTTACAAATGAATTTATCCATCAGATGAAAAAATTAATTAACAGCCAGAACCACGGTATGTGGTGGGAGAATGTTTTGTATTCGCTGACTGATAAAAGAGAAATACATACTCTGGACGTGAAAGGGATTTTTTGGTCTGAGATTGATTATTTTGATGATTATGAACGGATTTTAGACTATGTAGCAGGAGAGTTTGAAGTAAAGGACAGTATAAAAGAATGACAAAACTGGCAAAAGAAATGGTACACCAGAACATAAAACAATTAGAAGATGCGCTTGATGTATTGGAAGCCGCATCTTCTTTAAAGTTAACTGAAGATGGAATTAGATTACTGGCAGCTATGCAGCAGTCAGCTATTGAAATTGGTAATAGAATTGAAAGTGTTGAGGGAAGCCATCCGGTGATTGCTGAATTAGAAAAGCTTTGTGAAGTTTATTATCAGTGCAGCTTAAGGATTGACAGTGGAGAGAGCATAGAACAAGAATGCTGTACAATAAAAAAGCATATTGCTGAAATTACTAAGATGATTGAAGAAACAATCCCAGTAAAAAAAGAAATACTTTTTCTTCCTTATCAGGTATCCATGTGGGATTCGCTCGAAAGTATCTGGATGGCCGCGAAAGAAGATCCAGATACAGAGTGTTATGTAGTACCGCTTCCTGTATATGATGTAAATATGGATAATTCATTAGGAAATATGTGTTATGAAGGGGATAAATACCCGGCTTATGTCCCAATTACATCTTACATGGACTATGACATAGAACAAAGAAAACCGGATATTATATACTTTCATAACCCTTATGATGAGACGAATTTGGTTACCAGAGTACCAGAAAAGTATTATTCCAGAAACATAAAAAATCATACTAGAATCTTGGTATATGTACCTTATTTTATAAGCGAAGGAAATGGACCAGCAGAACATCAATGTTATACAATGCGGGTTTTGTTTGCGGATAGAGTGATTGTGCAGAGCGGCAATATTTATAAAAAGTATAGCCGGATCTATTCAAATTTTTTAAAAGAAAATAAACTGCAAAATATTTTGGTTCCCGCAGAATCTAAATTTATTCCCATGGGTTCACCTAAAATCGATAAACTTGTCAGTACAAAATGTGAAATTGAATATTTGCCTAAAAGCTGGCAGAAAATAATATTAAAACCAGATGGCACAAGGAAAAAAATCATTCTATATAACCTGACCATCGAATTATTATTGCAGAATAATTTAAAAATGCTGAAAAAATTGGAGGATGTACTTCGTAAGTTTAAAATGCGTCAGGAAGAGGTTGTTTTGATCTGGAGGCCGCATCCGCTTCTGGTAAAGACAATCAATGCTATGAGGCCGCAGCTTAGGGATGCTTACATGCAGATTGTGCAGCAGTATAAGGATGAGGGCTGGGGCATATTTGACGAGACACCGGATCCTAATCTGGCTATGATGTTATCAGATGCTTATTATGGAGATTTCAGCAGCTTAGTTACAGCATATAGGATCTTAAAAAAACCTATGCTTTTGCAAAATATCGACGAGATTTATGTGAAAAAGACTGATAAAAAAGAAAAGATGGCATTATGGTTTATAGGAAGCAGTATTATGCTTCAAGATGAATTATGGTTTGCTGCGAATGGACTGAATGGTTTATACAAATTTCAGATGGATGGAAACGGCGCTGTATTGGAGAGTCGATTTGTTGAAGAAGAAGATTATCAGGAGGATCTGTACAGAGATATTGTGCAATGGGAAGACAAATTAGTCTTTGTACCTTCTAATGCGAAAAAATTAGCAGTTTATGATATAAAAAGAAAAAGTACGAAATATTATGAACTTCCGGAGGAGATCGAGAATATAGAAGGAAGTAAATATCGTTATGGTTTTATTTATCATCAGTGTGTATTTTTTATAGGAACATATTCCAATCTTGATATTTTAAAAATTGATTTAAATACAGAAAAGTTTGAATTGTGTGGCTGTATTCCGGATCATGTGTTAGGAATCGATCATAGGGAAGTTTTGGGACATTCAGATCGTTCTGATTCACTGTTATTGATACCTTTAGCTGGAAAAAATTCGATTTTAAAATATGATATGGATAGCGGTTCACACAATATAGCAGAAGTGGATTCAGATATTACAGAGAAAATTTCAGGCATATATTGTTCAGCTCAAAAAATATTTGT
The DNA here is from genome assembly GCA_947385875.1 of uncultured Eubacterium sp. Classification (GTDB taxonomy): domain Bacteria; phylum Bacillota; class Clostridia; order Lachnospirales; family Lachnospiraceae; genus Eubacterium_J. The sequence goes on from CANDMV010000015.1 coordinate 29,624, forward strand.
TAATTTTGAAAACAAGATTTATGAATGGGATTTAAAGAAAAATGTGTTTTCAATACTGACAGAGCTTCCGGTTAGACAGCTGCGCGCTGTATTGGCAGATCAGAGATATATTTATGCATTTGACAATGAGAATCCAGATATATATTTATTTGATATGATAAGCAATACTTTAAATAAAATAGATGCCAAATATGATAAATGGGGAAAAGCGATAGGCTTGCCGTGTATCATACCGATTCATTTAGAAAATCGGAGACTGGTCTGCTTGTCATTGTATAGTAACGAGATTATAGTTGTAGATCATAATAATATCGTAGGAAGCTATCAGTTGTATACAGATGATACGAATATCAATAGGCATCAGCTGTATACGACTCGTTTGAAAAAAGAAGGAAAATTTTATAAAAGCGGATTAGATGATTTTATAGAATATATCATAAATGAAGGTGACAGTAATATGAATGCAGTAAAAAGCACGGTTGGAAAAGAGATCTATCATACGATTATGAGACAGCTGATATGATTATTTATTATATAGTAAATCGATATGTGCTCTCTAAACGTCAACAATAATGTAAGTCGTTAGTGCATACGGATATTGTGCCCTTTGGGTATCCCTGATTTAGATCGCTTTAATTGATTTTAATAATAAAAAAGAAATAAAAATAAAGTGTATGTATCTTATTATATTATCTGTGGATAATCATATTATTTCAAATGCTATCGTGTCAGCACATTAGAATGGATCGAAAGTGATCTTAATGTTGAATTGGGAGTGGAGGAACAAATAATGAAACGCTTGGGGATTTTTGTTTTTTATGATAAAGAAGGAATCGTAGATAATTATGTCTGTTATCTTTTGAAAAATCAGGAAAAATTTTTAGATCATTTAATCATTATTTGTAACGGACAGTTAACAGATAAAGGCAGAATACGTCTGGAAGCTTTTTCTGATGATATACATATTAGAGAAAATACCGGCTATGATGCTATGGCATACAAACTGGCTATGACAGAATATTTAGGGTGGGACGAGATCTTAAAATATGATGAAGTCTTAACATTTAATGATACTTTTTTTGGACCGTTTTATCCTTTCGATGAAGTATTTGATAAGATGGCTTTTAGCGATTGTGATTTCTGGGGGCTGACATACCACGCAAAAGCATATGATTATTTCTATGGGACAAATGATATTTTACCGGCACATATCCATACATTTTTTTCTATATATCGAAAGTCTGTCTTAGAAAGCGAAGCATTTCAGAATTATTGGAATAAGTTTGATTCCACGGAGTGGTTTTTTTCAGATGTTGCACGCCATGAACAGTTTTTTACAAAGTATTTAGAAGATTCAGGATTTACATGGGATGCCTATGTGAATGCTTCTGAGTATAATTCACAGGAGCCGGGAAGCAATTTTAATCATTATTATTATATTGCCTATGAATTGATACGTGATTATCGTTGTCCAATCATCAAAAGAAAAAATTTTGTGATTAAACATATGTCGATGCAGGCAGGAAATACGGGAGAGGATATTGCGAACGCCTTAAAATATATAGAAAAGCATACAGAATATGATGTTAATATGATCTGGGATAATATATTGAGGCTTTATAATATAACTGAGATAAAAAATGCCCTGCATCTAGATTATATTCTTCCGTGGGAACAAAAGACTCATGAAGTCAGCAGAAGTACTGCACAGAAGGCAGCAGTTATCGCGCATTTATATTATGAAGAATTATTTCCAGAGTGTATGAAATATTTAGAGCAGGTGCCGGAAGGAATCGATATTTACATCACGACTGCAAATGAAAAGATTGCGCAGGAAGTATCCCAAATGCAGGAGGCGCATGGGCATCGCGGTTATCAGATCAGGAAAGTTCCGAACAAGGGAAGAGATATGGGGGCGCTGCTGATTGAATGTGCAGATTTGTTTGATCAATACGAGTATCTGTGTTTTGTGCATGATAAAAAAACAAAATCTTCGGTAGGGCCGGCTACAATAGGAAAATCGTTTTTTTATAATATGTGGCAGAATATGTTAAAAAGCAGAGAATATATCATCAATATTTTATATTTGTTTGAGCAGAATCAACGGCTTGGATTTTTAGCGCCGCCGCAGCCTATACATGCAGAGTTTTTTGGATCTATCGGACTGGAATGGCATAACGATTATCAGATGACTGTGGACCTTGCCAAGCGTCTGGGGATCACTGCGAATCTTTCGCCGGATATCCAATGCTTTGCATTAGCAAATGTATTTTGGTGCAGGACGAAAGCACTCAGACCATTGATTGATTATGGATTTACTTACGAAGAACTGCCGAAAGAGCCGATGGCATTAGATGGGACAGTCAGCCATGCCATAGAAAGAATTTATCCATATGCAGCACAGTCACAAGGATATTATTCAGGCATCGTCATGAATACGGATTATGCCTCTTTGCAGAATACAAATCTGTATTATTACTTATCTGGTGCATTGTCAAAGATTAGAATGCAGCATATGATAACAGATTATGATTCCATATTTCAGTCAGATGTGCTGACATACTGCAAGGGAAAAGAAAATATTCTGATTTATGGTGCTGGAACAAATGGGATTAAAGCATCAAATATTCTGAAAAGTAATCAGATCTTGATAAAAGGATTTATAGTTTCGGACGATCAGCCGAAGCAGGGAGAGAAAAATGGATTTCCTATTTTTAGATTGTCGGAAATACCATTTGAAAAAGATGAGATAGGGATTATTATATCTGTTGCTTATACGAGGGATCGGAGAGAGATTTTGAGTAATCTTTCGAAAAAGGGGTATGATGATTTTTATTTGTTGTAGAAGATGATAAGTATAGAATTGAGAATAAAAATGAATCTGCATTTTCATTTTATAGATTGCTTGCAGGCTTGATGATATGTTTTATCTATTTATTAACAGAAAAAGTCTGAATTATTATACAGAGGTTTATGTAATTGCTGGGGATATAGGAGGATTTATGATTCAAGAAAGCTACGATGTGCTTGAAAAATTAGTGAAAGAGATGCAGAAAAAAATAATTGAGACAATCTATAAGATAAATTTATTTGAAAAAGATTATGCTGTTATTGCAAAAATTCAGCAAAGTATCATTGAGTTTGGCAGTAATATAGAGCAGTCATTTCATATAGAAGAATCAGAGCTGATACATAATTTTCAATACTGTTGTGAGCTGCTATATAAATATTGTAAAGTAGAGACAAAACATAATGAGATTCTAAATGAGTTATCTTCCAAGGTATCAGAATGGAATGAAGCATTGAAGCAAAGTGTTGAAATCATTGATAGGAGACTGTCAATCGTTGCGATTGTGCGTAATGAAGGCGAATATCTTAGAGAATGGATAGAGTACCATTTCTTGTCGGGCGTTTCACATATTTACTTATATGATAATGAGAGTACAGATGATACAAAAGAAATACTCAAGGATTATATGGTAAAGGGTTTAGTTACTTATATCTGGTGGCCAGGAAAGGCTGCACAGTTACCTGCATATAACCATGCACTTGAAAATTATAGGTATGATACGTATTACATGGGATTTATAGATGCAGATGAGTTTTTAATATCAGTACAGAATGAGAACTTGTGCGAAGCGATTGATGCAGCTTTTGAAATGAGTACTAAGCGTTTAAAGTATATTGGAGGACAATGTGGCGGCATCGGTATAAATTGGAGAATGTATGGGACATCTTTTCATAAAGAAAAACCGGATGGGTTGGTGATTGAAAATTACAAGCATCGTGCAGTAGATACTTATATTGAGAATGGACACATTAAGACCATATGCAACCCAAGAGTAGCTGTGTCTTTTGATTGTAATCCGCATTGTTTGAATTATCTTAATGGCTATTATTGTACAAGTGAGGACGGTGCCTATATTATACCAGATGCTTTCTTTTTTGACGGCATGTGTATTAACTTGAGAATCAACCATTATTATTCAAAATCTGAAGAGGAGTTAATAAAAAGATTGAAAAAGGGTAAGGCAAAAGAGAATGATAATAAATTAAATGAAGAACAGATTAGTAAAAGGCTTCAAGCTGTACGGGACAATTTTAATATAGAATTTGACCCAATCATGAATAAATACATTAAAAAAGTAAAGCGGTGTCTTCAATACCATGTTTAAAAAATTAAGTGGTAAACTTTGCCCTAGATGATGAAAGATCTTATGGTCTGAACTGTTACATATAGAGGAAAAATATATTATTTAGTTGGAGAAAATATGAAAGATATGTTAGTGTCGGTTATTATTCCTACCTATAATCGTATGGAAACAATTCGAAATGCAGTTAATAGTGTTTTGCAGCAGTCGCACTGTAATATAGAGGTAATCGTAGTTGACGATGCATCTGTAGATCAGACGGAAGAAATGATCTTATCTATAGATGATAAAAGATTGCATTATGTTAAAAACTGTGAGCAAAAGGGAGCAAATTATTCTAGAAATGTGGGAATAGAGCAGTCTCATGGAGAAGTAATTGCATTTTGTGATAGTGCAGATACATGGGTGCAGGATAAGTTAGAGAAACAATTAAAAAGGATGTATGAGACAGGTGATGAGATCGTATTTTGCGGTGAAGAGGTTAAAGAAATGAATTCGTCTCATACGATTCCTTTTTCTACACAAAAGGCGATGATTGCACAAAATCGGTTATCAGAATTATTAGCAGCGGAGAATTGCATTGATACATCAACGCTTTTAATCAGGAAGGCATGTTTTAATGAAATAGGATATTTTGATCTGGAATTACCACGACTTCAGGAATATGAGTGGATGATACGTGCAGTACAACGATTTCAAGTAGGTTATTTAGACGAAGTATTAGTATATGCCGTTATAAGAAAAGACAGTATTTCATCTGACCTTACAAAATTGTTGAAGGCAGTGCCGATTATTTATCGAAAGCATTCAAAATTTTTTGCTTTATATGGGAAGCAAATGGAGTTTTTGCTTTCACCGATAAAATTATTAAGTCGCAAAAATTCACTGTATGAGGAATATGAGAAGTACTTTCGTTTTTTATATGACAACATAGGCGAGATAAATGAATATAAGAAGCTGTACACCGAAACAATTCGCTTTTTTATTGAAAAAGATTTTATTAGCAGACTGATTGCATTAAATAAGCAAAAAGGCAGAACACTTACACAATTATTGAAAAATAAGTCTAATGATTTTTATATATTTGGTGCGGGAGAAGCTGCGAGAAAATTGTGTGAATGTTTGGAAAAACAGTATATTACTAATTTAGTCAAGGCTTTTATTGTGACGAACAAAAAAAACAATGTTCAGAATATTTTGGATGTTCCAATGCTTGAGCTGAGGGAATGTGATGAACAAATAAAAAGTATGCCCGTTATATTAGCCGTATCTGAAAGCATTCTTTACGAAATAATAAGTGAATTGAGAAAATACGAGTTTTCAAACATAATTTGTTTAACAGAAGAAGAAAGAATTTTGATTGAAGAAGGCAGAATGATAGGAGGCAAGTGATATGAAAGAACGAGAAATTGGAGAGTTTTGGGATAAGCAGAAAAGTACAGAACTTAGATTACGGTGGTGGCAGTCGCCTCATATCATAAGGCACTATAATTATAGAATTTGTGGTGAATATCTGGATGGCTGGAATGAAGGGCCTTTGAAAATTTTGTATAATAAAATGGATGGAAATATAAGCTTTGAGCGTGCTGTTTCAGTGGGATGCGGCACTGCAAAAAAAGAAATGGATCTTATAGAAAAAGGATTTGTAAAAAAATTTGTATGTTATGAACTATCTGAACAAAGGATCAAAGAAGGAGAAAAATTGGCTTTTGAAAAAGGTATTTCAGAAGCAATAGAATTTCATTGCGGTAATTTTTTTGAGTCAAATGATAATGTCGAAGAAAGCTTTGACCTTGTGTTTTGGGACAACAGTATTCATCATATGCTTGATACCAAAAAGGCAGTTTATAATTCAAAAAGAATCTTGAAAAGAGGAGGATTTTTCTTTTGTAATGATTATGTAGGAAAAAATAGATTTCAATGGTCTGATTTAGAATTAGCAATTATGAATGGAGTCAGGCTTAGTCTGCCCGATGAGGTATTTACTGCGGAGGACAGACAGTTAAGGAGGTATGTTGTACGTCAGAGTCTTACTCGAATGATTGAGACAGATTATTCAGAAGCAGCTGATTCTGAAAACATTATTCCAGCGGTCAGGGAATTTTTTGAAAAAGCATTGATTATAAATACAGGGGGTGTGATTTATCATACCTGTTTGAATGATATATTACAGAATATACCAGAGAATAGTGATCTGTTAAATTATTTACTGCAGATGGATGATGAAATTGCCGATCATGGTTTTGGACAATACGCATTTATATTAGCACAAAAACAGTAATTGGAGGTATTGGTAATGAGAGAAATCTGCATTCGTGAAAAGATGCAAGTAACTTGTATAGAAAAGTCTGCAATATCTGAACAAAATCTGTATGAGAATTTTATTGTTAATAATGGACAAACTATTTATGTTACACAATACGATAAAGTTGTTGGAATGATTACGGTTGGTAATTTTATAAGAAATTGTTTAAATAATACAGAATTGATAACGTGTAAATTTACTATGGTCAGACCAGAAAATGAAGCGGATGCGATTAGAATCTTAGAAGAAAATATATGGATGGATTCTGTTCCTGTGATAAATAATGATGACCAAATTGAGAAAGAATATTATGTGCATAAAGAGTCATTTCAGCATGACAGGATAAATGAGATTATAAAAACAATTAGGCAGATTATTCTCGAAATGAAGTTTTGGGGAAAATCTGAGCAGCATAATAAAATGATTTTATATTATGATTTATTGAATGATGAACAAATTAGTGAATTAAATTACCAGTCCAATGAAAAACTTTTAGTCGCTAACAAGTTATCAATCGAAGATATAGAGCATTATGCATATGAGGGTTATTTTTTAGTATGTGATTTCTGTCCCGGCACATATAGAGTTAGAAATATATATTACTCAAAATACGGGATGAAAAGCATAAAATGGGATTTGAATTGGATTGAAATAGGTGAATGCCTGACAGATCGGGCGAATTATTTTCGAAAGAATGGGATTGCTGTTTTTGCTGATTCAGAGAATTATCTTTATGAATGTCTGAAGGAAATAGATTATCAGTTATTAGATGAGGATCAATTAGTATGGGATGAGCAGTTTAAGTGCCTGTTATATAAGGGAAATATTGATGATAGCATCGAATGCGTGCTTACTATGACTTGTTTTTTAGAACATCCATATATCCTGTTTAGAACTAGTAAAGGGAATAAGCATATTCCAGTTCTTTCAAGGATATATGTTGACCAGCAGATCGCAATAGAAGCCTCAGAATATGATATTCTAACGAACATTTTTCCGGCATTCCAAGGAAGCAGCGTAAAATTTTTGCTTTTGAATGATCCAGATGTAGAAAGCGAAATGGGAAGCAATTTGGCAAATAGGGTTGCAGATGGATTGAAGTGGAAAAATCAAAAGCGTGTTTTTTATAGAGAAAAAACGGAAGAGGAATTTCAGCAAATTTTAAAAGAAACGACAGCTTTTGTGCCTAGCATAAGAGATGGATATTTTCAGCGGGTAGATCTACAAGGGAAATATGTGAACTGTATCAATGGAGAACGCTATACCGTTGAAAATTCAGGTACAGGTCCACGTATTTTTCATGTATTGGGCCCATGTACATTAATTGGAACAGCAGTAGAAGATCAGTGTACGATCCCAAGTTATCTGCGTCCGAGTATTCCACAAGAGTATTATATAAAAAATCATACACCTGGATATGAGAATATTAATTTTGCTATACGTGCTCAAGAATATCATGAGCATGATATTATAATGTTTATGGTGCGCAATATAGATATGTTCGCAATAGCCGGTGTACAGACACATAGTATTCTACGAGCCTATAAGAATATGCCTGATGTCTGGGATCATGTATTAGACGAATTAAAGCATGTGAATGAGGTTGCATTGAAATATATTGCAAGGGAAATTGAAGATCTGTGTATCCGTGAAAATTTATTTAAAGATAAAATATCAGGTGTAAATAAGAAAATATCTTTTGGTACGGGCAAAAAAAATCTGCCGAAGGAATTAAAAGAATGGTTAGGGGAATCCGTGAAAAAATATAAATCAAATAATGCCGAAAGAGCTGGGGCAGTCGTTATGAACTGCAATCCGTTTACGCTAGGGCATAGGTATTTGATTGAACAAGCTAGCAGCCAGGTTGATATTTTATATGTGTTCGTGCTGGAAGAAGACAAATCTTATTTTAATTTTAATAACAGATTTGATATGGTAAAAGCTGGGACAAAAGACATAGAAAATGTGATAGTATTGCCGAGCGGAAAATTTGTAATATCTACACAGACCATGCCGGGTTATTTCAACAAAGAAAATCAGCCTTTCGTAGAAGCGGATGCTGCTTTAGATCTTAGTTATTTTGCAGAAGCGATTGCAAAAGAATTTGAGATAAAAGTCCGTTTTGCGGGAGAAGAACCAAAAGATAAGTTCACAAAAAAATACAATGAAGCTATGAGCAGACTGCTTCCGGAATACGGTATAGAATTTTGTGAAATACCTAGAAAACAGGTTGGGGATACAGTTATTAGCGCATCGTTAGTTAGGAAGTATTTGGAAGAGCGTAATTATGGAGCAATAAAAGAACTGGTGCTCCCTGACATATATGAATATTTGAAACAACATTTTTTTATTTATGAATAGAAAACCCTGCGGCAAAACCGCAGGGCATATTTTATATGTATTCTAATATCGTATTAGGAGTTATTGAGTTTATTCTGTGATTTAATTTGTGTATATGCGTCATATTCATAATTTCTTTTAATCTCTTTTCATTATACATGCTGTCAAGTTCAGATGCTAAAATGGTAGAGGTCAAGTTTGTAAAAAAAGGTACTTTTGACCATTCTTGGTAGTAAATATTTGTTACTGTGCGAAATAAATAATGCATGACATAATAATTTACGCATTTCATTTCTGTCCGCCAATAAGTGTATAGCAGATGTAGAGTTTCTTCTATAATTATATGATTGCTGTGTGCATACATCAGCCAGTTTGAAATACTTCTGGCATAGAATTTTGGAAGCTGATATGTAAAAAGAGATTGATCGGTGATGTAACTATATAGTTCTCCTGATAAAAAGACCGTTGCATCTAACCATAATCCTCCCCAATTCTTTAATAATTCTAATCGGATAAGATCCGAATAATGCGCATTGCAGATGATTCCTTTTTTGTGAAGTTCTTGTATATCGTTTGGTATCTCTATGTAGTTCATGCAGTTTTTTTATTCAGATAAATAATCTTTCTATTCGTTACATATTTTTCAACAGATTGCCGGCACTTTTTTACGATAAGTGGAGCATTATCCCAACCTTGCAACCATAATAAAAAAAGGTATCCGCTATCTTTTCCGATCGTTGGTTCTTTATGCTCGATATACTGGTCATATTTGTCTCTTAGATAAATATAATCCTTCCATTCTTTGATAGCGCTTTGAGAAATTGATTTTCTAACAAATATTGCACATCTTTTTTATCAAATTCATTTTTATCAATTAAAATGATATGATTCTGTGTTCTGTTATATTTGGATATAGTGTTACATATATCTTCAATAATTTTCTGGGTAACAGCAGTGATAATAATGTAATCATATTCCAGTTCACAGATTATATCGGGATTTTGGATACGTATAGGAAATTCATCAGCTTTTATATTAAGATAGTTTTTGTCTACCCATCCTACGATACTAAGATTTTTATGCTGCATTACCAGGTCATATGTAAGTTTTCCATACATGCCGGCTCCATAGATAATAATACGGTATGGCTGACTGCTTTGACCTATTGTATTTTCAATTCCTTTATGTATGAATTCCATTTCAGCTTCTATTCCTCTCAGGCTTTGATGATTTACGTTATAGTATATGCGATTGCCATTTTTCAAGAAAAGATTGTTTTTCTTCTTTCGTGTAAAAGTGGTCGAGTCTTGTATTATTTTCAAATTGCTGTTTTATGACACTGGCAGGAAGCTTAAAATTCTTTTTTAATTGCTTGTAGATATATTTTGTGCTTTTTTTGTCTCCGACATTTTTAGAAACTAATTCAAGATCCGGGTAGCCGACAAACTTTCTGATTAGATCTATATTATCATTCAGTTTTTCAGCTTTTAGCAGCAGTATTTCAATGTTGTTTTCTTTGATCCAAGAGTATCCTGCTTCTTTATCAAAAGGATACTGATATACATCTATGCCGGTAAATTCTTTTATTTCTTTATCGAACCACACAAATTCCTCATTCTCTTCTAAAGATTTCATTACCCATCTGCGGGCTTCTGCTTCTAAGTCAGAGCTTTGGCATCTATCGTCCCATATAAATTCCCATCGAAATCCCTGCATGAAATAGGACAAAGCACGGGCGACTGGTTCCCGGACGACTGAAATAATCTTTACACCATCTTTTCTGCATTTTTCCATATAGTAATCTTTAGCAGCATCAATTTGAGGAATACCTGTTTTTGGAGCCATACTGTGAGTGTGTACAGCAGCTATATCAGCACGATTTAATGCTTCATAGATTGTAGAGGAACCAACTTTAGGTGATAAATAAACTAGAATAGAATATGGATAAACGCTTAAATAGAATTGGTTTAATAACTCAAAGTGGATAGTATTATTATTGAAGCAGATTTTTTTCCTTTGTAGAAAATCATTACGAAATTCTTTGGAGAATCGACTGTCGTGGATATGAAGTTCAATACCTATACGGACTGCGTGCCATGTGCAGATATATGCCTGAATCTTCATTTGGGTTAAATCAGCTATAATTTCTTCAAAGAATTCCCCGCTGCTTACGATAATAAAATATGAGCTGTCGTCAGTTGTACGCTGCTTAAGCTCATTCATAGAAATTACTGGTGCTGGAAGGCATTTTTTTACTGAGGGATTTTTATCACAAAAGCATTCTACGTCTACGTTAATTGCTTTTAGTAATGCATACATTCTTTTTCCGTGAACTCCGGCCCCATAGAGAATGATTTTTTTTTCAAATAAGGCATTAATATTATAAATAAATTCATAATCTTTTATTTCTGTATGATTTTTTTCCTGCATATATTTGGAGACATCCTTTCTAAAATTCTTATATCATTGTATATTATTTAAGCGAAAAAAACAAGAGTTTAACAATTAAAAACTTTTAACAATGTTCAATTATATGGTATAATTTAAAGAAATCTAATTTGTGCCCGGATGGGGCACTAGAATATAATGGGAGGTATGAATGAAAAAAACAATAATTTATGGTACAGGAGATTATGGCCGAAAGGTGTATTCTTTATTGACAAAATATATTTCAGATAAAGATATATGTTTTTGCAGGACTGGAGCGCAGGAAAATGAAATATGCGAGGGAAGAAAAGTAATCAATGCAGATAATTTAAATAGATCCAATAGTGATGATGCTCAAATTATCATAGCAATAAAAAATCGAAAGATTGTGGCAGATATAAAAAAAATACTGACAAAAAAAGGATTTTTGCCACAACAGATCGTTGATATAGTTAGTTTTTTTGAAGATAATTTGATTCCAGAACAATACAAACAGTCGGATGCGGCAGAAAAATATTGCATGATATGTCAAAATATTGTAGATCATTTTATGCCTGCAGGCGAAAAAACGGAATTATTTATAGAGAAAAAAATTATTGGAGGGGGGTATCGTGAGAATGTAATTTGTCCTGTCTGTGGTTCTGGTGATAGGGAACGCTGGCAGTATTATTTAATAAAGCATGAGACAGATCTTTTGTCGGAATCATGCAGGGTGCTTCATATTGCACCAGAGAGCTCAAATTATCATATGATTCATGCAAATCCAATGTGCGATTATTATACAGGAGATCTTCAGGTTGGCCGTGCGATGCATCAGGTAGATTTGACAAATATTCAATTTTGTAATGCTTTTTTTGATTATATTATTGCAAATCATGTATTTGAACATATTACAGACGAGAAAAAAATGTTTGATGAGATTAAGCGCGTTATGAAGCTGGACGGAACACTCATATGCTCTTTTCCGATTTGTATGGACGAAGATACGTTTGAAGACCCGGCTTATGTCAGCGAAGATGAGCGTTTAAAATATTATGGCCAGAAAGACCATGTAAGGCTTTATGGAAAAGATTATAAACAGCATATCGAAAAGTATGGATTTTCAGTGGAAGTTAAAAGTCCAAAAGATTACTTCGGAGAGGAAGAAATCGAAAAGTATGGATTTATCCGTAATGATGTAATACTATTTTGTAAAAAAATGGACGATTCATCCGAGAGACAATAATATAAGTGTTTATAGTAAAAGCCACCTTTATATTTTGTAGGTGGCTTTCATACTTTTCTCTAAATTTTCAAAGTTATGTATTATCGATCGCAAGAAATTCTTTCCAGAATTTTCTCATACAATCTATGGAACCGGTGGAAACACGGAGCCATCCTTTTAAGATGCCGCGGCTATAATCTCGTATCCAGATTTTGCGATTCCTTAATTCAGCAACAATCAGCTGGGAATCTCTGTGAGGATGAATTAATATATAATTTCCTTCCATTGCAATATGGTTGTAGTTCTCATGCTCTAGTTGATTAGCAAGCCAGTCTCGTCCGTTTTTTTCTATTTGAATTAATTCATCAACCAAGTTTTGATCATTTATAATATTTAATGCAAATAAAATGGCGATATTGTTTACATTAAATGTTGATTCGGCATTTTCTATATAATGTATCAAGGTCTTACTGCCTGACACATAACCGATGCGCAATCCCGCTATCGAAAAAAGTTTGGAAAATGTACGCAGTATAAGCAGATTATCATACTCTTCGATCAATGGCATGAAAGTGGGTGCATAGAAGTAATGATAAGCTTCATCAATGACGACGATTGCATTATGTTTTTGAGCTTTTTCTATGATTGTTCTTACGTCTTGTTCTGCATGTACAGCGCCAATGGGGCTGTTTGGATTCAGCAGAATAACGATGCCGGTCTGATCGCTGATTGCTGAAAGAATGTCTTGTGGTTCAACTGATAAGTCAGATTTATAATCGATGGTTATATGATTCATTCCAAACATTTTGGCATATACATCATACATTTCAAAAGTTGGTGTAACAGAAACAAGATCTTTGCCGTTCTCACCAAAACAATGAAAAATTAAGCGCATAGCTTCATCTGAACCTGAAGTGACAGAGACATTTTGAATAGAATATCCGTTATGCCGGGCAAGTTCTTCCATTAAGCGATCTTTTTCTGGATAAGTCGCAATGTATTCAGGTGTAATTTTTTCCATTATTCTGCTAAAGATTTCTTTAGGAAGGCCTTCTGGATTTTCATTCATGTCCAGACGCAGAACACCGGATCTTTCATCGTGAAATTTGACACGATATAAATTCTTAATATTTTCGTTAATATAATACATATTCAGACCTCTTAAATTATTATTTGATATTGAATAGTTTAAAAATATCCTCTGATGTTAAATTTCTTCCTGAGTAATTTCTTCAGGATGCTCTATATAATATTGATAAGGCTTGTCAGGATCTAAAAATAAGCCTTTGTGGGCAGAAGCTCCTTTGACGTATTTATGGTAATTGCCATAGCTGGTGGTCAGTATACCGTCATATCCTGCGGGTACAGGAACAGTGAGATATTCGAATGGAAGATATATAACATCAGAGTACCATTCTCTGAGTCGGCTTCTGGAACGATGGCATATTTCTGAAGTAATAAAGTTCACTTTTTCTGAAGTCCCAAAATGTGATTGGTTGAACAGCTCAAACTGGCGAAAGCGCTCTCTGACTGGCAGATTCAATAAATCCATCAAAATATCAGAGCCGACGTGGAAATCAACACCTTCTGTTACGTAATAGCGCATTCTTTTTGAATTTGCAACTGTCTGCCAGACATCGCGTTGGACTGCAAGGATATTATCGCTAAAATTTTTGCCGTCAGGAGCATCATCAAAGGGATAAATATCTATAAATATTCCTTGATTAAATCTTGGATCCATATCCCGAAATTCAATAGCTGTCGTACGGCTGTCACGAAGCTTGGAGATTGACCAGACCATTAAATCATTATAAGTGGTTTGGTAAAAGTAGGGATCTGTAAATTCTGAGGCGGCAATTTCTTGAAATTTTGTATATTCATCCCGGAACATAATAATGTCTATATCATCGTCCCATGGAATAAAGCCATTGTGCCGCACAGCACCCAATAGAGTTCCATATTCAACAAAATAAGTCAGGTTATACTTTTTGCATACTTCATCGAACTTTCTTAACAGTTCTAGTTCGACGTACCAGACCTTTTTACGTTTTTCAGAAACGAAGAAGTCACACCGGACCTCTTCTTTTATGAAAGATTCATCAAATTCCATATTATAAACAGCCTTTCTTCATAAGAAACTATAAAA
>CANDMV010000016.1 GCA_947385875.1 uncultured Eubacterium sp.
CTATCGCCCCTCATTTCTATTTTATCTTGTTTGTACCCCTTGTACACCGATGTTTCCCGCTTCTGAATTATTTTCTCACGGAATGCGCAGTTTACGTGCATTCCTGACCCGTGAACTGCAGCCTGCGATGCCTCTAATCTGCCAGCTCAATAATACTTTTTGCAGGAATATCCGTGATTACGACTTTTCCCTCTTTTTGCAGCTCTCCGATCGCACTCTCTACTTCGTGAATCTGAAGCTCCAGCTGTTCTGCTGTCTGTCTGATTGTAGGGAGGAAACCGTTCTGATCCGCTAATGATTTCATATGATTGTATACTTTTGAAGTTATATGATCCATAAAGATACCTTCTTTCTTCTTTTACTGGTCTTAATATTATACAGTTTTTATCAAATTTGCTGACTTTACTGCATCATTTTCATACAGCTTAAATCTCTGTTTTCAGCGAGTATTAACATACGGCAAACTGTAACATTAGTATCTCTAGGATTTTGTGAATTATAATGTCAGTTTGAAGCATCTTGGGAATGTTTTGGTAACAGGTGCTTGTCTGAACTGATAAGATTTTGGAATCCATATTTATAGGTTGAATAAATGTAAATAAAAGAGTAAAATATACTCACGAGCGATAAAATTTTCCATATAGTTTTAGTCATTCATGCTTGTGAATCAGTGTTACTGGAAGATTTTTAGCTTGTCAGTATAATGTAAAAGGGACACTAAAAGCAAACGAAGGAGGAGTAATCATGTATGAAATAAAACCAGAATATCTGACTGGTATAGAATTGCTTGACAAAGAGCATACAAGATTATTTGAATTAACAGAGGAAACATATGAAGCCCTGCAGGATGTATTCTCCCAGGACAAGACAGCAAAGCTTACACATCTGGTATCTGAGCTGATTAATTATACGAGAATACATTTTTCTCATGAAGAAGCCTATCAGCAAAGTATCAATTATCCTTATATCGCAGAACATGCTGCACAGCATCGACAATTTGAAGACAGCCTTGCCAGTCTTGATCTGGACGAGCTTGAAAATGATCTGGAGGCTCAGAAAGAAGTAATTCAGAATCTGCTGGATTTTTTGATTAACTGGCTGGTCAATCACATTCTAAAAGTAGATATGCTGTTAGTACAATAAATTCATCAACTAATACAAGGCTGTCGCGCCAAAAAACATAACAAGATATAGTATTTCAATAATTTTGCATCTGCTATATCTTGTATATATTTTTCTTAGAGCGACAGCTCGATATTATTTGTATGCAGAAACGGCTGCTGTCTGCTATTTAATAACGCGGACTTTTATCACGCCCTGCATAGCTTTCATTTTCTCCACTACTTCTTCTGTAGCCGGAGCATCCAGATCAAACATAGAATATGCATAATTTCCTTTTGATTTGTTTGTCATATTTGCAATATTAATATCGCATTCTCCAAAGATAGAGGAGAACTGACCGATGACGCCCTTGCTGTTTTTATGCAGCACGCCTACGCGCCCCTCGGTTGTGCATTCACCCATATCGCAGTTCGGATAATTGACGGAATTGCGGATATTGCCGTTTTCCAGATAATTACGGATTTCATGTGCTGCCATGACTGCGCAGTTATCTTCTGACTCTTCGGTAGAAGCTCCCAGATGCGGCGTTACGATACAGTCTTTTTTTCCGGCTGTGATATTATTTGGAAAATCAGATACATATTTTTTCAGCCTGCCTTCTTCAAGTGCTGCTACCACTGCCTCTTCATCTACTAATAAATCTCTGGCATAGTTCAAAATCACTGCTGTCGGCTTCATCATCGAGATAGCATCTGCGTTAATCATTTTTTTCGTAGCATCTAATAACGGTACATGGATGCTGATATAATCGCATTCGCGGTAAATATCCTCTACATTACGCACATGCTTGACATTACGTGATAAATTCCATGCCGCGTTCACTGAAATGTATGGGTCATAGCCATATACATCCATGCCCAGATGAGTCGCTGCGTTTGCTACACGGATACCGATTGCTCCGAGTCCAATAACACCTAATTTCTTTCCTGCGATTTCATATCCTGCATACTGCTTTTTCTGCTTTTCTGTCATCTTGGCAATATCCGGGTTGTCTTTTTCAGATTGCACCCAGTTTAAACCGCCGTTAATATCACGGCTTGCCATAAGCATTCCCGCAAATACCAGTTCTTTTACGCCGTTTGCATTTGCCCCTGGCGTGTTAAACACAACAATTCCCTGTTCTGCGCATTTTTCTAACGGGATATTATTTACGCCTGCGCCAGCACGTGCTACGACTGCAAGGCTGTCAGGCAGCTCCATTTCATGCATTGATGCTGAACGGACAAGTACTGCCTGTGCGTCGTTAAGATCTTCTACTTTTTCATAGTCTTCAGTTAAAACATCCAATCCTACCTGTGCAATAGGATTTAAACATGCATATTTGAACATTTCTATTTTCCTCTCTGATTCGATATTTATAAAAGGTTATACTGCAATGTCATCCAAACTGCTGCATAACGCTTTTATTTGTTTTTCTCTTCAAAATCCCGCATGAATGCAACTAACTTCTCTACGCCTTCTTTTGGCATTGCATTATAGATAGAAGCACGCATTCCTCCAACAGTACGATGTCCTTTCAGATTTACAAAGCCAGCTTTTTCTGCCTCTGCGACAAACTTCGCATCCAGCTCTTTGTCTCCTGTTACAAAAGGCACGTTCATCAAAGAGCGGTCTTTTTTCTCTACTGTTCCTTTGAACATCTGACTCTGGTCAAGGAAATCATATAAAATCTGAGCTTTTTCTATGTTTCGTTTTTGTATTTCTTCCAGCCCGCCCATCTGCTTTAACCACTTGAATACTTTGCCGCAGATATAAATGCCATAGCAAGGCGGAGTATTGTAAAGGGAATCTGCATCTGCGTGCGTCTTATACCGCAGCATTGTAGGTGTTCCAGGCAGTACGTCTTCACTGATTAAGTCCTCACGGATAATCACGATTACGACTCCCGCCGGGCCTACATTTTTCTGTACTCCGCCGTAAATAATGCCGTATCTGCTCACGTCTACCGGTTCAGATAAGAAGCAGGAAGATACATCCGCAACTAACAGATGGCCTTTTGTATTTGGAAGCTTTTTGTATTTTGTACCATATATTGTGTTATTTTCACAGATATATACATAATCCAGATCGTCTGGTATATCCAGATCAGAACAATCCGGTATATAGGAAAATGTCTTGTCTTCTGAAGATGCCAGCTTGACTGCTTCGCCATAGATCTGCGCTTCCTGAAAAGCTTTTTTTGCCCACTGTCCGGTTACGATGTAGCCGGCTTTTTTGTTTTTCATCAGATTCATCGGAATCATGGCAAACTGCTGGGATGCACCGCCTTGTAAAAATAATACTTTGTAATTGTCCGGAATCTTCATCAGGTCACGAAGATCCTGCTCTGCTTCTTTGATGATCGTATCGTATACTTTTGAACGGTGGGACATTTCCATAACAGACATCCCGCTGCCTTTATAATCCAACATCTCATCCGCGGCTTCGCGAAGCACTTCCTCCGGCAGAACAGCCGGCCCTGCGGAAAAATTATATACTCTGCTCATATTTCTATCCTCCTGATTTCTATATTATCTATCTATTAAAATTATGTTACCATTCATAGCCACGGTCATTAAAGAAATAATCTCCCTGTCTTTGAATATGTTACTATTCATAGTCAGTAACGAAATAATCTCAATTATTTATTCTCTAAATCTTCTTCCGAAAATGCCTCGCTGATCGGCGCTCCCGGCGCTACCATCGGCCACACTTTATCATCGCTGTCTATGATACAGTCTAATACGACCGGGCCGTCTGCTGCAAGCGCCCGATCGAGTGCAGCGTCAAATTCTTCCCGTGTCGTCACACGGATACCAACAGCTCCCATTGCCTCGGCTACTTTGACAAAATCCACGGCATCATTCAGCACTGTCGCGGAATACCGCTCTCCGTAAAACAGATTCTGCCACTGTCTGACCATGCCGAGTACATGGTTATTGACAACTACCTCAATGATCGGCAGCTTCTGACGTACAGCAGTTGCCAGCTCATTCATATTCATGCGGAAGCATCCGTCTCCGGCGATATTGATAACCGTCTGATTCGGATTTGCCGTCTTTGCGCCAATCGCCGCTCCAAGGCCGTAACCCATTGTGCCAAGGCCCCCGGATGTCAGCAGGCGTCTTGGCTTGGAATATTTATAAAACTGCGCCGTCCACATCTGATGCTGCCCGACTTCTGTTACCATGATCGCGTCACCTTTGGTCTTTTCATAGATCTTTTCGATCATGTAAGGCCCGCAGAGCCCCTGCGGATGGTATATCATCGGATATTTCTTACGAAACTCGTCAATCCGCGCCAACCACTGGTCATGCTGCTGCGGCTCCAGCTGTTTGTTGATACGCGTAAGGATCTCTTTCAGATCTCCAATAACGCTTGATGTTACTATAATATTTTTATTGATTTCTGCCGGATCTACATCAAACTGTACGATTTTCGCCTGTTTGGCAAACTTTGCGGCATTCCCGATGACACGGTCGCTAAAACGTACGCCGACAGCAAGCAGCAGATCGCATTCACTCACGCCATAATTCGATGTCTTTGTACCGTGCATTCCAAGCATACCTGTGTATTTGGAATCTGTCCCGTCAAACGCACCTTTTCCCATCAGCGAATCGCATACCGGTGCCTGAACCAGTTCTACAAACTGATGCAGCTCTTTTGATGCATCTGCCAATGCAACGCCGCCGCCTACAAATATGTAAGGCTTTTTCGCTGCTTTAATAGATTCCACTGCCAGATCAATGTCTTCCTGACGCAGTCTGTCCGTGACACGCTTCGGTATCTCCAACTCCTGCGGTACATATTCTGTCTGATTCGATGTAACATCTTTTGGAATGTCTACAAGCACCGGCCCCGGCCTGCCTTTTCTGGCTATGCGGAATGCCCGGCGCAGTATTTTAGCCAAGTCTGCCACATCCTTTACGATAAAATTATGCTTTGTGATCGGTGTCGTAATGCCTGCTATATCGATCTCCTGAAAACTGTCTTTTCCCAAAAGCGGTACATTTACATTACATGTAATTGCTACCAAAGGGATGGAATCCATATAGGCAGTCGCTATGCCTGTCACCAGATTCGATGCTCCCGGCCCGCTGGTCGCCAGGCAGACACCCACCTTTCCGGTACTGCGGGCATATCCGTCTGCTGCATGGGAAGCTCCCTGTTCATGAGAAGTCAGGATATGCTTAATCTCATCCTGATGCTTATATAGCTCATCATACACATTTAAGATCGCACCGCCCGGATAACCAAATACTGTATCTACGCCCTGCTCCTTTAAGCACTCTATTAAGATCTGAGCACCTGTCAGCTGCATGTCTTCCTCCTCCTTTTTCATTGTTTCTCGCCTGTTTTCTTATAACATCTTGTTTCTTTATAGCATCTTATTTCTTTATAGTATCTCGTTTCTCTTATAACATTTTGTTTCTTTATAGCATCTCATTTCTTTATAATATCTTGTTTCCTATAACATTTCGTTTCATTTATTTACTATATTCTTTAATTTTATCAAAATGTCGCTTATTATACTTCCTCCTTCGAACCCGGCATTTTCAAAATCGCGCCGCGGTTTCCGGAAGTAACCATAGATGCATAGCGTGCCAGATAACCGGTTGTCACCTTCGGCTCTCTCGGCTGCCATTTTGCTTTTCTCGCCTCAAGCTCTTCCTCAGAGACTGCCAGATCCAGTGTCATATTTGGAATATCGATCTTTATGATGTCGCCTTCTTCTACAAACGCAATCGGACCGCCTACCGCTGCTTCCGGAGATACATGCCCGATGGAAGCTCCGCGGCTGGCACCCGAAAAACGTCCGTCTGTAATCAGCGCTACCGAAGAACCCAGTCCCATGCCTGCGATCGCAGAGGTCGGATTTAACATCTCACGCATTCCCGGCCCGCCTTTCGGCCCTTCATAACGGATCACAACGACATCACCTGACTGAATCTTTCCGCCCTTGATCGCATCGATCGCATCTTCTTCGCAGTCAAACACTCTTGCAGGGCCTTCATGAACCATCATCTCTTCTACGACCGCGGAACGTTTCACTACCGAACCGTCCGGCGCCAGATTGCCTTTTAATACGGCCAGCCCGCCTGTCTTGCTGTATGGATTGTCAATCGGACGGATGACTTCAGGATTCTTATTGACAGCATCCGCGATATTTTCTCCAATGGTCTTTCCTGTCACTGTCATGCAGTCTTTGTGAATCAATCCGACATCAGAAAGCTCCTTCATCACAGCGTATACACCGCCAGCTTCGTTTAAGTCTTCCATATAAGTCGGGCCTGCCGGTGCCAGATGACACAGATTCGGTGTCTTTTCACTGATCGGATTCGCGAAGGATATGTCAAAATCAAAGCCGATCTCATGTGCGATCGCCGGCAGATGCAGCATACTGTTTGTAGAACATCCAAGCGCCATATCCACAGTCAGCGCATTTAAAATAGCGTCTTTTGTCATAATATCCCTTGGGCGGATATTTTTCTCCAGCATATCCATCACTGCCATGCCGGCATGTTTTGCAAGCTTGATACGCTCCGAATATACAGCCGGAATCGTGCCGTTGCCGCCAAGACCCATGCCGAGTGCTTCCGTCAGGCAGTTCATAGAATTCGCCGTATACATGCCGGAGCAGGAGCCGCAGGTCGGACATGCCTTTTCTTCATATTCCAACACCTCTTCTTCGCTCATCGTGCCTGCAGCATATGAACCGACCGCCTCAAACATCGATGAAAGACTGCGTTTCTTCCCCTGCACATGTCCTGCTAGCATCGGCCCGCCGGATACAAATACGGTCGGCACGTTAATCCTTGCCGCTGCCATCAGAAGACCCGGTACGTTTTTATCACAGTTCGGCACCATAACAAGCGCATCAAACTGGTGTGCCAGAGCCATACACTCAGTGGAATCCGCAATCAGGTCTCTTGTGACGAGGGAATATTTCATGCCGATATGCCCCATAGCGATTCCATCACAGACAGCGATCGCTGGAAATACGACCGGAACGCCGCCTGCTTCTGCTACACCGAGCTTTACAGCATTTACTATTTTATCCAGGTTCATATGTCCTGGTACGATTTCATTATAAGAACTTACAATGCCGACCATCGGCTTTTTCATTTCTTCTTTCGTAAATCCTAAGGCATTGAACAAAGAGCGGTGAGGCGCCTGCTGCATACCGGATTTTACATTATCACTTTTCATATCTATAGCTTCCTTTCGTAAATATATCTCTATTCAAACAAATAAATATACACTTTCAACCGTGGCTCATGATCCATTTGTATCCATGATTCTTTTGCAATGTATCCTTTATTCGTGATACATAATTCTTGACCCATCAGACTCTTGTCACGCATAGTTCTCCTATGATCTACTATTCTCCTGCCATGCATGATTCTCTCATAATTTTCAATTCTCCTGTCATGGACTTCTCTTATGATTCATGATTCTCTTATCATGCATAATTTCCTTCGTATTTCATAATTCTTTTGTGATTCACGATTCTCTTATCACGCATGAATCCTGTCACAGATCGCATCTCCCATCTGCTCTGTGCCGACCTGTGACACATCCGCCTTCTCTTCAGCCTGCGGCATAAGGTCAGCCGTACGGATGCCGTCTTTTAAGACCTGTTTTACCGCTGCTTCCACTGCGTCTGCTTCTTTGTCCAGATCAAAGCTGTATCGCAGCATCATAGCCGCAGACAGAATCGCCGCAATCGGATTTGCAATGCCTTTTCCTGCAATATCCGGCGCCGAACCGCCGCTCGGCTCATATAAGCCAAATTTTGTGTCATTTAAGCTGGCAGAAGGCAGCATTCCAATGGAACCTGTCAGCATGGATGCTTCATCTGATAAAATATCGCCAAACATGTTTTCGGTCAAAATGACATCAAACTGTCTCGGATTCTTGACCAGCTGCATCGCGCAGTTATCCACAAGCATATGTTCGTAAGAAATATCCTGATAAACCTTCGCTGTCTCTTCGACTATTTTACGCCAAAGCCTTGAAGAATCCAAGACATTCGCCTTATCTACGCTTGTCACTTTTTTCCTGCGCTTTCCGGCTATGTCAAACGCGCGTTTTGCTATGCGCCTGATTTCCTCTTCATTATAGGTCAGCGTATCTTCTGCTGTCATCAGCCCGTCCCGCTCTTCGGTCACACGCTTTCCGAAATACAGCCCGCCGGTCAGCTCACGCATAATCATCATGTCAAAGCCATCCCCGATAATCTCATCCCTTAGCGGACAGGCTGCCTTTAACTCTTCATATAAGTACGCCGGTCTTAGATTGGCAAATAAGTTCAATGCTTTGCGCAGCTTTAACAGACCTGCCTCCGGCCTTAATGAAGGCTCTAACTGATACCACGGCGATGTCGCGGTATTTCCCCCAATGGAACCCATTAAGACTGCATCCGAAGCCTTCGCCTGTGCGATCGCTTCGTCTGTCAGCGGAACACCTGTCGCGTCAATCGAGCAGCCGCCCATCAAAATATTCTCATACACAAACTGATGTCCGTATACGCTTCCTACTCTGTCCAATACCTTCTGTGCCTGTGCGGTGATCTCTGGTCCGATACCGTCACCGGAAATGACTCCGATTTGATATTTCATCTCAATACACCCTTTCTATATATAAAATAAAATTGCTCACTTGTTGATAATATTGATATCTTTACTGTGTGAAAACAGTCTATCGGTTTATATCATATAACTTTTGGCTTGATTTTTCAACCATGAAATGAAAATGTGCCTGAAATTTGGGTTGTAATAAATGCCAGGATGCCAGGAAACAAAGGTCATCAGATAGAAAATTGTATGATTTGTTGCTGATACATATAGATTTAGCACTACGCTTTAAACAAATTCACAAAAAACTCATAATTAGAGTAAAAAATAAAGCCGGGAACTTGTTATTAGGATTCCCAGCTCATTCTTGCCACTTATATTGTTTGGCCCGCTTTTATTTTTTTAACTTCCATCAATGAAAAGATCAACAAATTCAGCAATCTTTTCAAGTACTATACCTCTCTTTCAAGATTTCATTTCTCATATCTCTTTATAAAACCTTGCTGCCTATTGAAACCTTCTACTATATAATTCTAATAGGTAGCAGATTTAAACCTAAGCAATCGCATTTTACAAGAGCTTCCACCATAGTTTTCGATTAGTTCTGATAGAGGTCTGTAATTATATTGAGAACTATGTTGAGCAACTTTGACTTTAGTATAATCAGCTACCCCATAATCAGTCTGTGAAACAACTATAACTGAATGACGATATCTGCCAAGGCTGCTGCTATAAAACTGCAATACATCACCTGCTTTCATTTTTACTGACAAATTAGTATACACACTATTATTGTTATATACTGTTGCTCTTGGCCCTATCCCCGAATTGGATGTCACATAATTGCAAAACGCTTCTACGCCACAAAATTGAGATGGCGGATCACCATAGATCCTCTGCTTCTATCTCTTTACTATCGATGACTGTCTCTGTCATATCTTTCGCATTCTGCTGTATCCTGTCAAAATATTCATCTGCCCTCTGATAGATGTCTTCTGAATTTCGTGCTGATATACAGATACTGTCTTTTGCCATCTGCACTTCATCATTCTCAATGTCATCCAAGTCCAATACTTTATAACCCTCGTTTGATTTTGCCAGAGTCACTTGATAAAGCGATCCTGCCCCGCATGAATCCTCCTGACTGCCGCTGCCCCACGAATACTCATACTTTACGTATGCTGTTGCTTCCAAGGAATCATCTTTTTCCAAAAGATCCTCTAGTATGACTTCCTCCAAACTAACTGACTGGATTCCATCCAATAATATTTTATTGCCTTCTCTTTTCGCAACAAGGTATTTTGCTGCAATGTATCCATTTATTGTCGCAAAATCATCACTTGAATAATCTCTGCTGCTATCTGCCAGCATCGTATCTAAAAAATCTTCAAAATAATCTTCTAATACGTCCTGCACAGCCTCCTCTGGAGGCAGCTTAGACACCTCCGACGCATGGGCATTCAACAAGATTCAGATTTGCTTCAACTGTGAATAAAAACACTACTGATAAAATCCCCATTGCAGCGCCTTGCCTTATAATAATTTTTTTCTTCATAACAGCTCTCCTTTACATTCAATTTATTTACTATTATGATACTGATACAGCGACAATAACTTTTACCTGTTACATATTCATCTCACAATGTTAAAACAAACCTCCTTTACAAACTAAATATGTAACCATATGTTATCATCTTTCAGTTATTATCAATATTGTAATTAAATTATATACCTACATTTATCTTTTGTCAAGAACTATATAAAAGCTACAGAGATTTTGCTTTTAGTATTTATATTTATATTTATTCAATTAGAACTTCTTAATAATAGAGATAAAAATAATTATGCTTTTTGAGTAAATCATAAAGCAAAATATATCCTTACTATACTATATATAATTTAATCAAAAAACAGCAGATTCTGCCTCTGCCTGCTATTATTCTTTCATATGTAGTTTTGTTTGCTGTTATCCTCCTTTATGGCAAAAATAGAGCATATAGATTTTCAATTTCTATATGCCCTAACGCTGCTGCTATATTTGATTTTAATTAATTTGATTGATTACGCTAACTGCATAACTTTCATTTCAATTTTTCTTAATTCATCAAGTGATAATAGAGGAACACACTCCTCAATCTCTTCAAGCGTCATCTTTCCCTTTTTTATCAATCTTTCTGCGGTTTCTCTCGCACTTTCTAATTCTGCCTTTTGTGCCGCTTCATTTCTCATATCTTCCATAATTTTGCACATAGCCTCTACTCCTTTCTCGTCCTGCTTGAAATATTCTACTCTTTTTGCAAGAGCTTCATAGTTCATATCGTCAGGGTTCGTGCATGAAAAATCATGCATTAGCTTACCAACTTCATCATTGCCCCTATATTTCTCATTAACATATATAATATGCGAACCGTCGCCAAACAATTCCTTTCCCTCGTTGGTTTCCACATACCACTGTATATGATATATGGCCTGGTTTTTTCTCATAACATCATTCTCTGTAATAAAAATCACACTTTATTATACATCTAACACTCCTTTTTGAAAACTGAATTTTTCTATAACTCCACATCATTGAGCTTTTTCTAGGCTCAAATATATCAGTAACATTCCCCATTGACATGTGCACGAGAAACAGGTATATTAGAAACATGATAAAAACATTTGCAGATAGAGAAACGGAAAAGATATACCATCAGAAGTTTTCAAAAAAATTACCACAATCAATACAAAGGATCGCATTACGAAAGCTAATCATGATTGATAACGCTCAAGGTTTGGAGGATTTGAGAGTACCGCCAACCAATCATCTGGAAAAATTAGATGGTAATCGGGATGGACAATATAGTATTAGAATCAATCATCAATTTAGAATATGTTTTAAATATGATGGAAACAATTTTTATGATATAGAAATAACTGATGATCATTAGAGAGGAGACAGTTATGGAAAATTATATTGAGACTCCGAAAATGAGTGAGATCTTATCTGAGGAATTTATGATACCGTTTGGATTGTCGGCATACAAATTAGCACAAGAAATCCACGTTCCAGTATCAAGAATTCAGGATATTTTACACAACAGACGAAGAATAACGGCAGATACATCCATAAGATTAGGAAAATTTTTTGGTATATCAGATAGATTTTTTCTCGATATGCAAAATGATATTGATATAAGAAATACTAAAATGCAGATTAAAGAAGAAATCAATAACATATCTGCATTTGATTATGCACAACTGGGATAAATCAATAAAAAATGCCCCCATTTTATATAAGAAAGCGCAATAAAAACAGTCTGTTTTTTACACTTCCTACATATAGAATGGAGGTTCTAAACGCTCTACTTACTTTTCTTATCCTCTACAGACTTAGACGAATCTTCCGGCTTTTCTACGACCGAAATCGCCGCGCGCTGCATCGGAATCCTGCAGTTCTTATTACTACCAAACTCCACGATCACTGTATCGTCCGCGATATCAATAATCGTCCCATAAAATCCGCTAGTCGTCAGTACCGTATCACCTACTTCGAGAGCGGATAACATCGCATTCTTTTTCTTCTGCTCCTTCTGCTGCGGACGTATCATGAAAAAGTACAAAAATGCGATCATTATGACGAATGATAGGATCATGCTGGCATAACCGCCTGCGGCACCTGCACCTGCATTTGCTGTTGCTAAAATCATTTTTTTCCTCCTGAAAAGCTTTTATAATTTTGATAGATACATAAAAGGTATTGTACACAAATATACTCCATTCAGCAACTGTTTTATAAAATTTTCATCAAATTGTATGATACAGTTGTAACAGTTCAGCCTTTGGCTTCACGCATCCCTTCCAGCTTCCCTGCCTTATAAGCGGCAAACTGCCCCGCATCCAGAGCTGCGCGGATTTCTTCCATCATTGTATTATAAAAATACAGATTGTGCAGGACGCACAGGCGCATACCCAGCATCTCTTTTGCCTTCAATAAATGGCGGATATACGCCCTGCTGTATCTGCGGCATGTCGGGCACTGGCATCCTTCCTCAATCGGCCTCATATCCGTCTCATACTGCCTGTTAAACAGGTTCAGCTTGCCCTTGTTTGTGTACACATGTCCATGCCTGCCGTTTCTCGAAGGATATACACAGTCGAAAAAGTCTACGCCGCGTTCCACTCCTTCCAGAATATTTTCCGGCGTGCCTACACCCATCAGATACGTAGGTTTTTCCAACGGCAGATGCGGTATCGTAACATCCAGAATGTGATACATCTCTTCATGGGATTCGCCGACCGCCAGACCTCCAATCGCATATCCATCCAGGTCCATCTCGGCAATACGCTTTGCATGTTCCATGCGGATATCATCAAATACAGCTCCCTGATTAATGGCAAACAGCAGCTGATTCTTATTTATCGTGTCATCCAGACTGTTTAACCGCGCCATCTCTTCCTTACAGCGCATAAGCCAGCGTGTCGTACGGTCTACAGAATTCTGCACGTAGCTTCTATCTGCCCTGCTGGATGGACATTCATCAAATGCCATAGCAATCGTGGACGCCAGATTAGACTGAATCTGCATACTCTCCTCCGGCCCCATAAAGATCCTGCGTCCATCTACATGGGAATTGAAATACACTCCTTCTTCCTTAATCTTTCGAAGGCTCGCCAGGGAGAACACCTGAAAGCCGCCGGAATCCGTCAGAATCGGACGGTTCCACGACATAAACTTATTCAGGCCGCCCATTTTTTTAATGAGCAGATCGCCCGGACGTACATGCAGGTGATAGGTATTGGATAATTCTACCTGTGTTTTAATTTCTTCCAGATCTTGTGTCGATACAGCGCCTTTGATCGCTGCCGCTGTTCCCACATTCATAAATACCGGAGTCTGGATATCTCCGTGAACGGTATGAAGGACCCCGCGCTTTGCACGGCCCTCCTGTTTGATTAATTCATACATATTATTTATTTTTATTTACTATCCTTGTCTCATATTTTCCGGTTGCTATGTTAATAAAACGTACAAACAGTGATACTTTATTTTCTTCATTCAGGCTGTTCCAGACAGAATCTGTAAATTCATCAATACTGCCGCCAATGCCGATACGTACCGGTTCTCCTTCAAAGCTCGGCAGAGGATTTCCATCGCCCTGATATGTATGGATAAAATGTCCCTCTCCTGAAGCCGGATTCTCATATGCAAATGTATAGCGCAGACAGGAATCCGGATTTCCATTGTCACTTTTTAAGATAGACATTGCATAATTATAGCTTCCGTTTTCGATATGGAGAATACCGGATATACGCGGTGTATAATTTGGTTCATCCGGCTCAAAGCGTCTGGTGCGCAGTGCCTGTTCAAACGTCTGCTGTTTATCCATACACTCATAGATCGTATCTGTCTGATCACCGTTTGTCACGATCGTCTTATTGCCAAGTACACGCACCGGAGCATAAATGACCAGGCTTGGATCGCTTAATTTTGCCGGATCAAATGCTTTCGTGCGGATGCCTTCTCCGTCTTCGATAAAGATACGGTTGCGGCTGTTGACACTCCTGCCCATGATAAAATAGGCGGCTACTGCATTCGCACCGTCAGGTGATTTTCCTATCACAATTCCCCTGCCCGGATAGGAGTTGCTGCTCAGTTCTTTTTCTAATGATTTGCTCTGCATTTATCATTCCTGCTGCTAAAAACATATACAAAAGTGTATATGCCAGATGATTTAGCTTTTCCTTTCCTAGATTTTATTATTTTTGTCCTTGGTTTTCGGGTATCTGGCTATACCTTGGATTTTAAGTATCTTTGAGTATGACGAGCAGTAAAATTTATCGCTCGTGAATATAAATCGATTGGTGATTCGTATTTATCCGATATACTTCAATAACTCTTGTGCACGATGATGCCATGTATGCATGTTTCTGGCTGACAGCATTCCATTCACTGCGATCTCATACAATAATTCCGGCTTTTTCAAAAGCTCGTTTACTAGCTGCGGCAGCTCTTTTAATCTATCCAGACGATAATATACAATCGCTCTCAAATCTGCAAATCGGCTGCGCAGATAAGCGCTGTCGTCAGTAAGTGATACCGTCTGGTGCAGCATCGCTGTAAAAACGCGGTCATGGGCACCATCCTTGAACCACGGCATTGTATTCAGCGCAATTTTCGCAGATTTTACCGCTTGTACACAGTCGGCAGAATTTACCATTTGACCGGAACAGATTAAGTTCTCAGGATTTTTACAGGGCATCTTCTCCCAGTCTTTGCCAAATAGATGTATGGGTCTTCCGCCTTCGGCCAGCGCACGCACTGTCTGCTCCCGGAAATAGGTACGCACCAGCAAATCTACGGCCGGTGTTGTACTCATAGCCTCACACAGCTGGCTGTCAGTTAAATCCGGCATCTCTCGGCGCATATACATTTCCATGCCAGAAAGCAGGTTCTGCGACGGATTTTTTATAAACGCATCGATCATTTCATAATAAAAATCACGATATTCCGGCTCCAGCTGGCCAAGCTGCTTTTCAATACCGGATACCGGCACATAATTTGCTGTAAACACCAATTCATACGGACGATTGATCCATTCCTCATAGTTCTCCTGAACCTGAATCATCTGCTGGCTTTCGCTTTCTTCTGCCCATACATCTTTTTCAGCTGACGCTGAATTTCGCTCGGCACCGCAGTCTACAGCTTCTGTCAATATATTCTGCTGCTCAGATGCTGTGTTCTTTCCTTTCCTATATTCTGTGGTTTCTCCCAGATTTCCTGCCAGTGGAAGGAACGCACATGGTATACCCGGATAAAACCTCTTCATATATGCAGTATGATCCCTGTCAATGCAGAAAGTATACAGCCTGCTGACAGGATGCCGTAACGCTTTATAATAATAAATCGGATGATCTACCATGATATTGAGACACAAAATCCCCAGTTTTTCCCAGATACTCCTGTCCGGATTTCCTTCTTCATCAAAATCCCACAGCTCTTCTTCCCCGCTCAATCCGATAAAATTAAACGTAATCAGCACCGCTTCGTTTTCTTTCGCCGCCTGCCGAAGCTTCCATGTACTGAGTCCAAGCTGGTCAAAATCCATCCAGAACGTCTCATATCCCCATGCCGCAAATGATCTTTCCATCTGCATTGAAAAATAGGTCAGTGTTTCTACCGCATTCCTGCAAAATATAATCAGCTTATTCATAGTACTAATTTTTAAAGCTGTGAATCGGAGCCGGTATTCTGCCGGTACGCTGGATGAACTCACTGCAGTCATACGGATTCACCGGCATAACCGGCGCACGCCCCAGCAGTCCTCCGAATTCAGCATACTCACCTACGCCTTTGCCGATCACAGGAATCAGGCGCACAGCTGTTGTCTTTTGGTTTATCATGCCAATCGCCATCTCATCCGCGATGATTCCTGAAATGGCAGACGGCTTCGTATCGCCCGGAACCGCGATCATATCAAGTCCTACCGAGCAGACACAGGTCATCGCTTCCAGCTTTTCCAGTGTCAGCGCCCCTGCCTGTACCGCTTCGATCATTCCCTGATCCTCACTCACTGGTATAAATGCGCCGCTTAATCCCCCTACATAAGAGGATGCCATAATACCGCCCTTTTTCACCTGATCGTTTAACAGGGCAAGCGCCGCCGTAGTCCCCGGCGCTCCCGCGTATTCGACACCAATCTCATGCAGGATGTCCGCCACGCTGTCACCCACCGCAGGTGTCGGTGCTAAAGACAGGTCAATAATTCCAAATGGAATGCCGAGCCTTCTGGATGCCTCCTGTGCTACCAGCTGTCCTACCCGCGTGATCTTAAATGCTGTCTTTTTTATCGTCTCACACAGCACTTCAAAGTTTTCCCCGCGCACTTCCTCCAGAGCAGTCTTTACCACTCCCGGCCCGCTGACGCCTACGTGAATGACTGCGTCTGCTTCTGTAACGCCGTGAAAAGCTCCTGCCATAAACGGATTATCGTCCGGTGCATTACAGAATACTACCAGCTTGGCACATCCAAGGGAATCCCTATCCTTTGTACGCTCTGCTGTTTCCTTAATAACCTCTCCCATCAGGCGCACAGCATCCATATCAATCCCTGTCTTTGTAGAACCCAGATTGACAGAGCTGCATACAAAATCCGTCTGTGCGAGCGCCTTTGGAATGGAACGGATCAGTCTTTTATCGGCAACTGTCATTCCCTTTGAGACAAGCGCGGAATACCCGCCGATAAAGTTCACGCCTGTCTTTTTGGCAGCCCGATCCAACGTATGCGCAATCTGTACAAAATCATCGGGTGTCTTACATGCTGCGCCGCCGATTAATGCGATCGGCGTGACGGATATTCGTTTATTTACGATGGGAATACAGTAGCTGTTCTCGATCTTCTGACCGACTGATACGAGGTCTCTGGCAAGCGTCGTGATCTTGGAATAGATTTTCTCATTTAGCCTTTCCAGGTCTGAATCGATACAGTCTAACAGGCTGATGCCGAGCGTAATTGTACGCACATCCAGATTTTCCTGATCGATCATTTTATTTGTTTCTGCTACTTCACCTATATTAATCATGCCTGTCTCCTCTAATCTATACTGACAATCGCTCAAATTTGCCAAATAACGCCGACTCACGAGCGTCATTCTCTTGAAGCATTTCGTCGTTTATCACTCGTACGTATATTTGCATTTATATACGATGCATTTTCTCAAAAATCTCTTCTTTCTGGCATCTGATGCCGACGCCGATATCTGCTCCGATTTTATCGAGAGCTTCCGAGCATTTTGAAAATGATACTTCGGATTCATTCATTTCTACAATCATCATCATATTAAAATAGCCCTGCACGATTGTCTGTGATATATCGAGGACATTGATTTTATTTTCGGATAAATAGGTGCATACTTTTGCAATAATACCTACCGTATCTTTTCCTAATACTGTAATGATTACTTTATCGGATGCTTTTGCTGATGTGTGTTCCATTGGCTTCTCTCTTTCCTGATGTGATAACATCTATACAATTTTTATATCTTTATACTTCACGTCGGCTTTGCACAGATCTGAGAGGTTATGCACAGTACATCTGCGATGCCTCGCCGCGTTTTGCTACATAGATCGGGAAATCATCTCCCTTGTATGGATTTTCGCCCATAGATACTTCCAGACGCACGGTCTCATAAGCCAGCTCTGCCAGATTGTTTTCCTGGCTTAAATGTCCTAGGATGACTGCGCCAAACCGGTCATGCAGCACCCTGCCCAGCAGCTGGCCGGATAATACATTTGATAAATGCCCTCTGTCGCCTAAAATACGCTGTTTTAGCGGATACGGATAACTGCCGGTCTGCAGCATACGCACATCGTGGTTTGCCTCTAACAGCAGTAAATCAATCCCCTGCAGACTTTCTATGATTTTTTCATCGTATTTGCCCAGGTCTGTAATGACACCGATTTTTTTGCTGTCGGTTTTCATTATGTATGCCACTGGGTCTGCGGCATCGTGAGAGATTGAAATCGGATGCACAGTAAGGTCTCCAATCTGAAAATCATGTTCCGGCTGAATCGGATGCAGCAGCTCATCATCAATCCTGCCGACCGACTTGACTGCTTTCACGGCCTCCAGCGTCCCTAACGTACCATAAATCGGCAGACCGTAACGTCTTGCCAGTACGCCGAGTCCCGCGATATGATCGATATGCTCATGCGTTACCAGGATTGCTTTCATCTCTTTTGTCGTAAGTCCGACAGAATTCAGACCTGTTTCAATTCGTTTGCCACTGATTCCTGCATCGACAAGCAGATGGGAGCCCTGCGTGCCTACACAGATGCAGTTCCCGCTGCTGCCGCTTGCAATGCTGCATAATTCCATTTTTAATTTTCCTTCCAATAGATTTCAATTTTATCGCCTGCGTGCAGAGTCTGGGTATACTGCGCGTCTATGCCGTTGACCTGTGTAATCAGCATACGGCCGCGTGCTTTGGACAGGTCAAATTGGATATAATCAAAGATGTCTACAAAGATATACTCTGTCTTTCCATCCAGTGTGATTGTCTTATCATTTACCACTACCTGAAAATCCTCCTGCTGGTGACTGTCAGCCGTTTGTGTCTGCTGCGACTGTGCGGATTCTGTGCCGATCGGCTGTCCGGCTGCTTCATTCGAAGACATACGGCCTGATGCGGCTGCACCTGATTGCGCTGCATCAGCCAAAGTCTGTCCCGAAGCAGAGGCATTCCCTGCTATATTACTCTGCTCTGGCAATATTTCTTTATATACACCACTGGTCTGCGCAGAGGATATGCCGATTGTACCTGCTCCACTATTCTTCGCTGAAGCAGTGCCTGATGCTCCCGCTGCGCTAGTCTGCACTGAAGCTGTGCCTGATGTGTCTGCTCCGCTAGTCTGCACTGAAGCCGCAACTGATGCTCCCGCTCCGTTAGTCTGCGCCGACTGTATGCCCGATGAATCCGTCAGTGACAATGTTCCCGCACGGCTGTCTTCTAATAAAGCCTGTCCGTCTGCATTATACGTATCATCCTTCGCTGCTTCTCCACTGCCTGCTTTTTCCTGGTCTGTTCTTTCCTTATTCGCCTGATCCTGTTCTGCTTTCTCTTTGTCTAATTCTTCTTTGCCAGACACTTCCTGCTGCTTTGCTGAAATCTGTACATTCCCATTGTTTGCACCCGTCTGGCTGACGACTGCAACACTCACAGTCTCATCATCGTCCAGATTCGGCATCCTGCCTTTTGACGGTGCATCAGGGTACGCATCCTGAGGCGTAGAACGGTATGTAATCACGCTCCAGTCTACGCTAAAATTCTCATATACAAGCGCTTCCAGCCCTTCTACCCGGTTATTGACCAATATATCCGCGTCTGGGTCTAACTCAACATCCATAAATTCCGCCAGCTGCCCGACGGTATAAAAGCTCCTTGTAACAACCGCGTCATTTTCCTTAATCTCATAAGAAGGCGGCTCTAACACTCCATTTACTTCTACATAACGCGGACATGTAATCAGCTTGCCGTTTACTTCAAAGGAAATCGTTGAGCTATGGTATTCCTCCAGCTGCCCGACCATATAACGTGCTTCCCTGCCTGCCGTAGAAGGTTCAATCGTAATAATGCAGTTCGGCTCAATCGGTGTATTAATCGAAGCCGGACGGTCATTCATCATAATGACTGCGGCTTCCCCCGCATCGCCCCGTACAATCCTCGGCCTGCCGTTTACTGTAAAATTAATCTCCTTTCCGCGTTTTGGAAAGAGCTGGTCATTTGGAAATCCAGCCTGAATTGCCGCATCCACGATCGTCAGCTTATTGTTGTCATACAGCTTCATTCTCTCACCATTAAAATGAACCATAATAAAATTATTCTTCTGTTCATAATAATTCAGACAGATACCAATCGGAGTAACTAGCAGCGGGTCTTTGACAATGTCTTCCTGCAGAAAAGTCACTTCCTTTAACACCTCTGCCCCACGCAGCGCCACACGCTCCTGCGGCAGCTCCAGCTTCTTTGCCAGCTTCTCGTCAAATCCATGAATCTTGCCGCCCCCGCCGACGATAAAAGTCGCACTAACGCTCTGGTCGCCATTCAGCTCTTTGATCTTTGCTGCCACATCTGTAGACATCTTATCTACCAAAGGCTCTGTGAGCTTCCAGACCTCCTCTGCCGTAATCTTGTGTTTTAAGCTCATGATGTCTTCAAATTCGATTTCTTCATCCTCGGATGCCGCCAGCTTGATATGCTCTGCCATGCGGAAATCAACCAGATAGTGCTGTACAATCAGCTCTGTCAGCTCGTCCCCTGCTACCGGAATCATGCCGTATGCAATAATGCTCCCATCTCTTGTCAGAGAAATATCCGATGTACCTGCCCCGACATCCACAAGAGCGATATTTAACATACGGAAATTCTCTGGAATCGCTACATCAATGGCCGCAATCGGCTCCAAGGTCATATTCGCGACTGTAAGACCCGCAAAACCGACTGCCATATACAGTCCGTCCACAACATCTTCCGGCAGGAATGTAACAATAATCTTCTCTGAGATCTTATCTGCCTTATGGCTCTCCAGATTGGAAAAAAGCTCGTCATTGATATAGTATTTCATCACAGAATAGCCGACGCAGTAGAACTTATACTTTGTATCATTTGCCTCTTTTAATTCCTGAGCCGCCTTGTCTACGCCAAGCAGGTCCAGAGTATGGATATGCTCCCTTGTTACAACTGTCTCTTCCGAAAACTCATATTCTACCTCGGTCGTAACCGTCTTAAGCACTCGCCCCGCAGCAGCAATACACACTTCGGTCAGTTCTTCCCCGATCTGGTCTTCGAGCTTTTCCTTCACCAGTGAAATGGTACGCCCAACACGTCCAATATCATGAATCTGTCCATCCAGCATCGCCCGTGTCTCATGCTCCGTTGAATACTGAGCGATGACAATAAACTCTTTGTCCTTTTTATAGCCGACGGTACCTACTACATTACGCGTACCTATATCCAGTCCAAATACGTACTGCGGCTTCTCCTGCTGTGTATGATCTTCCTGCGCGACTCCTCTTTCCAACATCTGCTTATCTCCTTTACCATTCAGCAGCTGCGCCAGCTGCAGATATACTTGCACAATCGGCCCATTATTATCTATAATGACCCGGCAGTGCCTGCGGTACTCTCCTTCTGACAGCTGTGCCGCAAACATCTGATCGATCTTTTCATCCGAATAGCCCCGGTTTTCAATCAGACGCTGTCTGCGGTTTTCCTCTGTCACATAGATATACCACAGCTCATCACAGATTTGGTCATATCCATCTTCGATGAGCAGAGCCGCCTCAAGTATGACATAGTCCATCGAGCCGCTCCGGCGCTCCTTTTCTACTTCCTTCAATATATATTCTTTCACGGCCGGATGAACGATCTCATTCAGCCGCTCTCTTTTTTCATCATCTGCAAATATAATTTCAGCCAGGCGTTTCCGATTCAGCCTGCCGTTTAGCCGCCATATTTTCTCTTTTTCAAATTCCTTCTGCAGCCTGATATAGCAGTCGTATCCCGGCTCCATAATCTCATGGGCAACCTCATCTGCTATCAGCGTCCTCACTCTGTAATTTTTTCTCAGATAGGCAAGTATCGTAGACTTTCCTGCGCCGACCCCGCCTGTGATCCCTATAAACTTCATTCCGCTCACCCTGACCGTTTCTATTATTATTCGCCGAAGCTCTCCCTGCTCATGTTCACGCTCGACTCCTGCATACCAGTACGCTGATAGGAGTCATTTTCCTAATCAACTGATAAATCTGTCTTTAATTTTGTCTCATGCCTGTTCATGCTGCAGGACATATCGATTAAGACTCTAACTTACCCTCTTTTATTTCGCTTCATACCAGTTCGTACCGCTATGCATGTCGATTTCCAAAGATACAGATAAATCTGCTGCGTGATGCATCTCTTCTTCCAGTATTTTCGATACCTGCGGCACTTCCTCTTGATAAGTCTCTACTAATAATTCATCATGCACCTGCAGAATCAGACGTGACTTTAGCCCTTCCGCCAGCAGCCTGTCGTGCACACGGTTCATTGCTATTTTAATAATATCCGCAGCCGTACCCTGAATCGGTGAATTCATCGCCACACGCTCTCCAAAGGAACGCTGCATGTAATTGCTGGATTTCAGCTCCGGCACCGGACGGATTCTGCCAAACATAGAGACTACCATGCCCTTTGTCTTTGCTTCTGAAACCATTCTGTCTAAAAATGATTTTACGCCAGGATACGTATGGAAATACTGCTCGATATAATCCTGCGCTTCTTTTCTCGTAATGCTAAGATCCTGACTCAAGCCAAAAGAACTGATCCCATACACAATCCCAAAATTAACGGCCTTTGCATTTCTGCGCTGTAAGTCCGTCACTTCCTCAAACGGGATATGGAACACCTGAGATGCCGTCATCCGGTGAATATCCTGCGCTTCTTTATATGCCTGAATCAGATTTTCATCATCAGACATATGTGCCAGCACACGCAGCTCAATCTGTGAATAGTCCGCGTCTAAAAATACACAGCCAGCTTTTGGACGGAACACCTTGCGGATCATTCGTCCAAGCTCCATGCGAATCGGGATATTCTGCAGATTCGGCTCTGTACTGCTCAGCCGCCCGGTAGCTGTAATCGTCTGGTTAAAGGTCGTATGAATCCGCCCATCCGGCCCGATAAACGCCGCCAGACCATCCGCATACGTAGATTTTAATTTTGCAAGCTGCCGATATTCCAAAATCTGCGCCACCAAAGGATACTCCGGCGCCAACTTGTCCAATACATCCGCCGCAGTAGAATATCCTGTCTTTGTCTTCTTTCCATACGGCATTTTTAACTTGTCAAATAGTATCACACCCAGCTGTTTTGGTGAATTAATGTTAAATTCTTCTCCGGCTCCTTCATAAATCTGCTTTTCTAATTCTACAATACGCTCCTTAAGCTGCGCGCCATAGACCTTTAACTCCTCTGCTTCAATGCCGATCCCTTCTTTTTCCATATCAGAAAGCGTATATACCAGAGGCATTTCGATCGTGTCAAATAATGTGCGCATACCTGTCTCTTCCAGACGCTGCGCCAGAATATCCATCACATGATACGCTGTGTACGCCTGATAACAGGCCGCCTTTAAAAATTCATCCGGCTTTTGCTCTAAGGCTGCCTGATACGATAGCTTTTCGAGTAAGTCACCTCTGGAAGGCAGCAGCTGCCCCAGATAATCTTTGGCCAGATCTTCATAGCTGTAATCATTTTTCAGAGGATTTAATAAATATGCTGCGATCATAATATCAAACAGATTCTTTTGAGCAGGAATGTCGATAAATTTTAACATATGCTTGACATCAAAAGAAGCCACGGCATTTCCAGAGGTTAGAACCTGTGACAGCTGACGCAATAAATATTCAGATGTCACTGCTTTTGAAGCTTCATCTGACATTTCTCCTGCATCCTTCAAAGTCCTGTTCAAATCTGCCTGATTTTTCGCATAAAACTTAGATGGCTCCGTTTCTTTCCTGCCCTGATCTGCCTGATTTTTCGCTTGACGCTTAGATGCTGTATGATCCTGCGCCGCACATGCTATGAAATAGGTTTTTTCTGCTGAAACCGCCGCAGCCACACCGTAAATAACCGCTTTTTCTTCAATCAGCTGGACTGCACATTTCTGTGCCTGCCCAAGCTGTGTAAATATCTCTTCTGCCGCTTGGAAATCCGTAATCCTTTTAAAATGGTCTGCTGCATGATTTTCCCCCAGCACGTCATCCTGAGACTGAAATCTTGCAAGCATGTTTTTAAACTCCAGCCTGCGGCACATCTGATATGCCTGCGGCGTATACAGACTGTCCAGCTTTGCCCCGGCAAGATCATACTCCAGCTCTGCATTGATCTCAATCGTTACGAGCTTCTTGGAAAACTGCGCCTTCTCATAATTTTCCCGGAAGGATTCCCGCACCTTGCTCTTTGGCATATCATCGATATGCTCATATGCATTTTCAATGCTGCCATACTGGCTGATAATCTTGACCGCAGTCTTTTCTCCGATGCCAGGCACGCCCGGAACATTATCCGAAGTATCGCCCATAAGCGCTTTGACATCGATAAATTCAATCGGCGTCACCTGATACTTTTCCATAACCTGCGCCGCATGATAATCCTCTACCTCAGTTCCTGTCCGCTTTGTCTTCGGTATCCTGATTTTAATATGCTCTGTCGCAAGCTGCAGCAGGTCACGATCGCCGGATACAATCGAGACCTCTAGTCCCTGTGCTTCTGCGCGCTTTGCGATCGTACCAAGCAAATCGTCCGCCTCATACCCCGCCTTTTCTACAATCGTAACGCCCATAGCCTGCAGCATTTCCTTCATAAGAGGAACCTGCTCGCGCAGCTCCGGCGCCATCGGCTTTCTGGTGCCTTTGTATTCCTCATACATCTCATGGCGGAATGTCGGCGCACTCACATCAAAGGCAACCGTCAGATACTGCGGATGTTCTTCATCTAATACCTTAAATAATATATTCAAAAATCCATAGACTGCATTTGTATGCAGGCCCTCTGAGTTCGTCAGATCCGGTATCCCGAAAAAGGCTCTGTTTAAAATACTGTGTCCATCGATCAAAACCAGCTTATCGCTCATAGGCGGCTCCTTCTATACTTTATAATTACAGTTCACAATCATGCCTTATTTCAACACAATTCCACTGATTAGACTGGTTACTATTCACAGCCACCTGAACACCCCGCTGTTCAGGCGGCTGCCTTCCAATGAGCCTGCGAATGTTACTATTTACAGTCTCATAACTTAGAAATTTGTCAGGAGAAAAACGGCTGTGAATAGTAACTTTGACTGCAGAATCCTCTTGATGACTATGAAAATTTACTTTCCATGTCCAATCACTCTGTAATCTCAACCCCGTCCTCATCATACAACGTAAAAAACTTCGTATCGATCTCAGGATAAGAACGCTTGAGAGAAATCGGCTTGCCGCTGTGATTCAAAAAGCAGTGCTCGCTTTCCGCCACTGCCCGCAGCTCTCCGCTCTCTTTATCTGTCATGCGGTATACCACCTTCATCTTGACACCGTTGTAATTTACAAGCCTTGCATCTATGACTACCGTATCATGAAAATGCACCATGCTCTTATACTCACATTTGACAGACAGCACCGGGCTTATGATCTCCATTTCCTCCATAGCCTTGTAGCTGAAGCCCATCTGGTCCATCAGATTATTTCGTGCTTCCTCCATCCATCGTATAAAATTGGAATGATGGATGATTCCCATCTGGTCGGTCTCATAATACTGAGCCACACGCTCGTATGGCTTGATTTTGATTTTCTCTCCTGTATATGGTTTTATTCTCGTGTCTTTTACTGACATATCCATCACCTTCCTAATCTTTACATAAAATATCCTATCGCAAAGCGATTTTATTGTTTTGCAGTGCAGCAGCCTGACGGAACGTGCTGCACTGTTTTTTACATACCTGTTATTATGCCACAGTAAATAAGCAATTTCAAGATGCCTTGCAGAATAATGTTTGATTCTTGCAACAGTTCAGATATTGTGTTACATATTGGCTGTGCGGACGCCGGGTGAGGGGTACTAGCGAACAGTAATGTTCTCAACTTTCCCATAAGGATTTCAACCTGAAATCCTTATGGGAAAGTTGAGTAAATAACAGCAACTATTTTATATCCTAGAGCGTGTAGATTTTGCCAAGAGTGAATCCAATCCTTCGCGAAGCGAATTTCCAATGGATTGGATTCAGTAACAGTTCTGCCGAAGGCTGAACTGTTACACGTGATAATCAAAATCTCGAAGATCTTATTGTCGTACATCATAAGATGTGCTATAATCGCATAAACGTAATCGTGTAATAAATAGAGTGCATGAACCTCATTGCATAAAGAGCCATAAAGTATATTATGGCCCGGCACCGGGCCATGGTTGTCTATGGACTTTTGACTTACGAAAACGGCTGTGTATCCATTCCCAATAAGGAACTGATGAACAGTTATGCTGCTATGATAAAAAAAGAAAAAACTTTAGGATATATTTACAATCTGGCGAACGCTTCAAAAAAAATGCTTGCCGCTACCCTTTCGGGTGATACAAAAACAATGGCAGAAATTTTAAAATTTGCACATAATACAGAATCTCCAATTTTTTTCTTACAACAGTGAAATTGAGCGGCAGTTATTCATCTGATTTATCTGGCTGCAAGAGATGAGTACCGCGTAGAGCGGGAGGATAAAGCCGGGAAAGGATACGCAGATTTTATCTTTTACCCAAAACAGAAAAGTGCAGATGCATTGATTCTCGAATTGAAAATAGACAGCTCTCCAGAAAATGCATTGCAGCAGATCAAAGACAAAAACTATGCTCTCCGCTTCAAAGGAAAGCTTGGAGAATCCCCAAAATATTTAGGAAGAATATTGGGAGTCGGCATCAGCTATTTTAAAAAGACGAAAGAACATTTCTGCATCGTAGAGGAACTTTAACAAAGTATATAAAATATGATTCTATCAGCATTTGACAACAAAAGGCATAAGGAAGCTTCCCGCAGTCCTTACGCCTTTTGCATTCTATTGTTTATTCAGTTCTATTAATTGTTCTTTTTCATATCTGCAATCTTCTCCTGCACTTCAATCATCTTCTCTTTATCCAGAGGATAGAATTTCATAGCCAGAAGACTGCATACCCAGCCAATCAGCGGTGTGCCGATAAATAAGAACATGGTCATCCAAAACAGCGGTGTGCTGTAAGCATCCTCTACCGTCGGCAGCTTTTCAGTAAATCCGATCGCAATTACACAATACCCAACGATGGTAGAAGCAAACGATGACACTACCTTATCAAAAAAGCCAAACACCGTCCCCATCAGTGCCGGAGCATAGTTGCCGGACTTATACAATTCATAATCCGCACAGTCTGCAATCATCGGGGTAGCTAGTCCGGTCGTAACCCCCGTGGCTCCATTTGCAAATATATAAAGGAACAAAAAGGCGACTGTCATAAAGCCGATATTTTCCAAAGAAATCTTAGTCGGATCGCCAAAAATAAGCAGGGCAGCCAGCAATAATGAAAAGGTAATGCTCACCCATGTAAAAATAATAGTCGCCTTCTTTGAAGAAAGCCTTGAAGCCATGCTTGTGCCTACGATAATAAGAATCATGTTCGGCACAAGAGTAATCATAGACATACTGCTAAGCAGAGTATAATTGCCTATAATAATACCGTACAGCATAATGCCCACTGTCGCATTGCCTCTGATCTGACTAGCCAGCTTATCTGTAGATGCAGCTATGACCAACATTTGAATAGCCCGATTATTTTTGACAATGCGGAAGATATCCTTAAATCCATACGAAGCCTGCTTGCCGAGTACATCATAATTCTCCGACTGATCCTTCTGCCAGATGCCGATGATAGCCAGTATCGTAAGGATAAGAGATGCAGGCCCAAGCACGCTGATCAGCTCTATAAACAATGATGCCGTAAAGCCGCCATGCTTAGTAGCCAGATAGCTAGTAATATAAACCGTAAGACCAGTCATCAAAAAAGCATTTATAATACTATCTATGCGGGCAAACATCGGCCGCTGCTTCGGGTCATTCGTAAGCACAGTCTGTCCGCCGCGGGTTGCGCTGTTCTGAAATGTATAGCCGATAATGTAAACCAAATAAAGCACAACCCAGTAAACCGCCTTCAGTCCGCCAGAAAGTAAATGTGTAGTGGTAAACATCAGCACGATGGTTCCCAGCATAACGAGATTGCCAAACAGCATAAACGGACGAAACTTGCCGAATCTTCCATTTGTCTTATCTACGACAAAGCCAATAACCGGATCTGTCAAGCCGTCCCAGAAGCGTGCCAGCATGATCACATTGGATACAAAAGCAACACCCAGCCCTGCTACGCCATTCGCATAATAGGATACATACATCAGGGTCATAAGGTAAATGTTTGATGCCGTGTTATTAAATACAAATAACAGCAGCTGCCACCATTTTGCACGATTATATTGTTGTTCCATTGCTCATTCCTCCTTGGTATGTATGATTCACAGTTTACCAGGTAAACAATGACTTGCCTTTTAGGCGCAGCACTGCTTCGATAAAATAGTAGTCTCCGTATATAATCGGCACCTCCGTATTTTTCCCGTCAGGATCATGATAGAAAAATGTCCCGCCGTCTACAATGGAATCGGCCTGCGGATCCCAGTTACAGAATTTTTCATCACAGGCACGAAGAATCCGGTAAGCAGCATTCGTATAAAACCGTTTCTCATGCTCTCCCACATGCTCGGCGATTTCCAAAAGGCCAGCGGCTGTAATCGCAGCTGCCGTTGAATCATATTTGAGCGGCTCCTCCGGCTGGCGGTAATCTACCAGCGGCAGCCAGTCATTGACAGCCATGCTCGCGATACAGTAATGAGCGCAGCGCTTTGCCGTATCCAAAAACGTCTGATCGCCGGTATGTCGATAGCTTAAAGCAAATCCGTACACTGCCCATGATTGTCCGCGGCTCCATGACGATCCTTTTTCGTAGCCCTGTCCGCCTGGGTTATCTACAAATTCACCCGTATTCGGATTGATCGCAACGATATGGTTACAGCTGCCATCCTCACGCACGACATACTTCTGGGCAGTTTTGGCATGGCTGACAGCGATATGCTGATAGCGAGGATCCTTTGCCTCCTCGGCAGCCCAGTATAGAAGAGGAATATTCATCATGCAGTCGATAATCATCCAGCCACTGACTCCCGCTTCTGTTTTCATAAAGTCAGGCACATCCCCCGACTCAAACATCGCGTCATTCCATGCACGGATAAATTTTCCGATCGGATTAAACCGGCCTGCCAATAAATTTGCGGCCTGCAGCCCTCTGCTGCGCGCCAGCTTATTACCTGTCTTGCGGTAATCAGCTACTGCCGACAACAGAAACAAGAACCCGGCATCATGATCGATCGTGCCGTAGCCTTTCAAGATCTGCTCCAGACGGTCTTCTACGCCTTCAGCAGCATTCTTGTATGCCTCATCCCCCGTCGCCTCATACATCTGCCACAGCATACCCGGCCAGAATCCGTTTGTCCAAAATCCGATTCCCCACGGTCCTTCCTCTATGTCGTGATACTTTCCGTCCTCCCCCGTACTGTAAGGAATCATCGTTCCAATACGCTCACATTCTGCCTTCATTTTTGTAAGAAGCTTTTCATATACCCCATCCAGCCATTCCTGATTTGTACACTCGTTTACGTTCTGTCCCATACTGCCTCCTCCTTTGTTATACACAGTCAATACATATCACAATTATTTTTTAATTCGTTTTATGAATTGTGTATATAATATCACACGAAAGCAGTATTTTCCTGTCATATCTCACAAAAAATATTGCAAATCTTCTTTCATTTTTACATTTCTTCCAATCAGCAGCTTCTTTTCCTGCGCCCGTATAGCAGCGCATATATCTTTATGAATGCCCGCACGCCGAATATTTCTTCGGTGACACACCTACATTTTTCGTAAATGCCCTTATAAAATTACTGTAATCATGAAATCCGCACTGGCTCCCGGTTTCTGTCACCGACCATCCTTCCGCCAGCAAGGTTCTAGCCAGCGAAATACGTTTGTCAACAATATAGCGGTTAATTGTAGTTCCCGTTACGTCTTTAAAGATTTTGCACATATAAGAGCTGCTCATATAAAACTGTGCCGCAAGATGCTGGATCGTCAAATCTTCCGACAAATGCTGATTTATGTAAGATAATATTTTATCAACCTGCGCGTAATGCGGCTCATGAAAGCTGTGTTTTCCGCTCTCCGGCGCCTGAAGCGGCATCTGTGCACAGCGTGAAAGAAAAACACGGTTTAAAAAAATCATCAGCTCAAGAAATGCAGCCCGATCCATA
This sequence comes from uncultured Eubacterium sp., assembly GCA_947385875.1. Taxonomy (GTDB): domain Bacteria; phylum Bacillota; class Clostridia; order Lachnospirales; family Lachnospiraceae; genus Eubacterium_J. The sequence continues at coordinate 30,109 of CANDMV010000016.1, forward strand.
AGATCCTGTCCAAATCCCCTGCTCTCGGACAGCCTGTGCATAAAATAGTTAAACCTGCCCTGTTCTTTTTCAGACATACCGATCCTATGCCCAAAAGCCGTACCGCGGCCATGAAAGCAGCAGCTCAAATCTGTCTGCGGCGTTGATAACCGCTGCAGATATTCCGGGAAAATAAACAGCACAATACGCTCATGTGCCTGCTGGTCAACGCGCAGGAGACAGTGGCTTTCCGATTGATTGATAAAAAATATGTCTCCCGGTTCAAATTCATACACCAGATCCTCAATCAAAAATTCCTTTCCGCCGGATATGGAAAAATAGATCTCATAGCAATCATGAATATGGCTGCTCATAATTCTTTCATCATTGTATAAACGAGCCATTGCAAATGTCTTTGTCTCCATACAAGACTGTATCGCTGATTTGCAGGAATCATTGACAAACATAATACACCCTTTTGTTATCCTTTCTAAACCTATGTAACGAAAATATTCCCCCTCTTTGTCTATAGCATAACATATAAAAAAGCTGCCTGTTAGAAAAAACAAGCGGCTTTTAGTAAAAATAGAAAAATAATAGTTACTTTTTGCAGCACAGCTGCTTTCTGGCCGGGGTGCGAAACAATGTCACTAACTTAACGGCCTCTCTGACGATTCTGTGTCTGGTTATGCAAGGCTTAAGTTTATGACATTGGGTGTGAAAAGTAACAAAATAATATGATTCACTCAGGCGTTATATGGGTCTTACGATAGTCCCATGGAGTAACACCAAAATTAGCTTTGAATACTTTTGAAAAATAATTGTTGTCTGTATATCCTACATAAGCAGCGATTTCCTGTACGCTTGTTTTACTGCTTCCGAGCAGCTCGGCTGCGATTTCGCAGCGTTTTTTTGCCAGATACTGCTTTACCGTCATGCCTGTTTCCTGCCTGAAACGCCTGACCAGCTCAGGCTTGCCCATTCCGGCTGCACGGGCGATTTCCTGCGTCGTCATAGATTTGCTCAGGTTGGTGGACATATATTCGATCGCCCGGCTGACCCACAGAGAATACGCTTCTTTATTTTTCGCGCGTATCTGCTCACAAATACACTCGACCATTCGTTCAATCAATCGGCCAATCTCTGCTTTTGAAGCGGTATGCTGCATCTGCTGTGCATACTCCTGACTGATCGAATCGATAAGCACCGGACTTAAGCCTGCCTGCTTTGCACCCATACGCACTAAGGTTCTCCATATTGCAGCAGACACTAGCTGGTCACGTATGTTATCTGATATAAACTTAATATCAAAGGTTACTGCATCCATTTCTTTTGTCAGCCGCTGTACCTGCCTGATATTCCCGCGGCTGACTGCTTCAATCAACTGATCCTCTAACGCATACCTCCGGTTGATTACTGACGCATCCGCATAATCGTCATTGAAGGTCAGAGTATGATGCATATTTTTTTCATCCAGGTATACTTCCTTGACCTGTCGCCCGCCTTCACCTTCGGTATATTCAACAATTAGAAATGCAATACGCACCGCATCACTTTTTTTGCATATAGGCAGACTGCATCGGTATGCCTTATAAGACGACACAGCTGTCTCCGAGGCCTCTGCCTGTGCCAGCACCAGACGCGCCCGCTGATCGCTCCATGCATCTTCTACAAAGGGCCCCATCATCACCCAGCGTATCCCAGTCTGAAATACGATCAGACGGGATCCAAGCGTCTCAAAGATCTCGTATATGAATCTTTCTGAACCGTTTGCAAAAAAACACTGCAGCCCCTCAGACGTATAGATCTGCTGCAGCTGAGGAGAAAAACAATACTGGCTTTCAAATTGGTCTAATATATCGGTGTCATTATTATAAACCGTCATAGACAGGCCCGTTAGTGCCGGAACCAGAACAGCTGCCGATTCTAAAAAATCCACTATATTTCCCCTCCTGTTTTCGTGAATACAATGAAATCCCAATCGATCTGTAAAGTATCTCTATTCTTATTTTCCATATCTAACGATTCCCTCTCAGAGCTTGAAATAATTGTACACGAATTCGCAGCAAATGTATATTTTTAACAAAAAAGCTGCTGCAAAAGGCATATGGAATAATCATATAATCCATACGCCCTTTGCAGCCTGTATCATTCTTAACATCTTCGTAACTGACTGTGAGAGTTCCATCGCGAAGCGATTTCATTCAGGGTTACTCACAGGACACGATATCCATATGTGCTCACGACTTTCACTCTTGGCAGTGTGCAGATCGCGCAAGCAGGTCTACTTCCGAAACTGGCTGTAAGCTCCATTCTTTTTCAGTCCGCCCCGGTAAGCTGCCATCTCACTAATCGTTACCAGCTGATAGCCTGCATCCTTTAAATACCCCACAATCGTATCAGCTGCCATAGCTGTTGGATGATGAAGATCATGCATCAATACAATCGCTCCGTCGTACGCTTTCTGCTGCACGCATTGAATGGTCGCGGAAGTGCTTCTGGTTTTCCAGTCAAGCGTATCGATCGACCACATAATGATCGGCATACCGGCTGCCGCACTGACAGAAGAATTGTAGCTGCCATACGGCGGACGAAGGAGCTGTACATCTACCCCAGACTGATTCTTTACCGCCTGGCTTGTCCTGTTCACTACAGACTGTACCTCGCCAGTACTGAGCTTTTTTAGATCAGCATGCGCATATGTATGGTTTCCAATCTCGCAGCCTAATGCAGCTGCACGTCTAACACTGTCGGCATATCTGTCTACCTGATTTCCCACTACAAAAAAGGTAGCATGCGCACCGTATTTTGCAAGTGCATTCAGTACAATCGGCGTGTAAGCAGACGGCCCGTCATCATATGTTAATGCAATCATTTTCTTATTCTGATCGATCGCCATCTGGCTGATTGCTTTACTGTAGTTCCCTCGCCCGCCGGCTGCATCCTGCGCATACACTTTATAAGAATAAATCGTGCCGCCATTGAGATTATGGTCAGTGTAAGAAGTTCTGGAACCCTTGACACTGCCGACAGCTTCGTACTTGCCTGTAGTTTGGTTTTTCCGCAAAATCTGGTATTTATCGGCACCTTCCACTGCATTCCATTGAATCACCAGATTCCTTGAGCCGGAAAGATTAGAAATCCCCGTCAATTCCACCTGCTTGAGCGAACGAACAGCTACAACTCTGCTGTCAGCACGGCTCGCCCGCCCTTCGGAAAATACTGCGAGCTTATAATAATATACTCTGCCTGCTTCCCGCCCACTGTCTTTATATCTGCATACACCATTCTCAGCTGCATAAATACGGTGAAAACCGCTGTCTTTTTTCGTGCTGCACAAAAGTACATACTCTGCTGCACCTTTGACCTTTTTCCAGCTCAGCTTAATTGTGCCGTTCGGCTTGGAAGCTGCTTTTAGAACCGGCTTTTCTAATTTTGGTATTTTCGGCTCTTCTTCGTCATCTTCCTTTGGGGATGTATCTGTTCTGTCTGGATTTTCTGATGAATCCGGCTCCTTTGGTTCATCTCCTGTGTTTGAATCTTCTGTGGTCGAATCCCCTGAAGAATCCGGTGTCTGTGGTTTTTGGGAATCATTGCCTGTGTTCGTATCTGCATCCGCTGATGAATCAGGCTCCTGTGAACTCGGGGCATGATTCCCTGTGTCTGCATCTGCCGCAGAATCTGTTTCATGCAGGCTCAATGCCGCGTTCTCATTTGTAATCTGTGACTGCCGCATTGCAGATGCCGAAATTAAATTGCCTGCAATCAGAACATTAGAAATGACAGCTGCTGCTGTAAAGCATGAAATCATATTTAATAGTTTTGTTTTCATTTGTCGTTCTCCCTCCCAGACTTCCACTTTTTTACAGCTTAATGATTCTTGTATTGTAACACATATTTTTCTTATTTTTCAATCCTCAATAATATAAAAGCGTGTGGGCGGCAAATCGTTATAAGCTTTTAAAAATATCGGCCTGCAGCAGAAAACGCAATTCTTCACGATATGCTGATGCATCGACCCGTAACCTTAAAATCCAGCTGTTCAAAAACCTGTCTGTCTTGGGGATAGGCAAAGGAGAGCCCGTCAGTTGCTTCTTGATTTGCGTTCAGCAACATCACATTATGAATTTTTCAAATCTTGCATCGCAGTTTCCAGCTCAGCAGACAGTTTTTCCAGCTTCGTTATTTTCGCATTTTTCGGCGCATTTTTCGCTGCCTGATAAGCTTTTTGAAACGCCTTCCATGTCTTGCCAGAATATTTGCCCTGTCCTTTTTCCATGATTTTTTTCGCTTTATTTAAAGCTTTTTTCAGCCTTCCTTCTGCATCCTTTAATTCAGCTGCCGCTTTTTTCTCTATGGCCGCTTTCGCATCCTGTATGGAAAATTCCTTTATGGATAAGTCTCCATCCCACAGCCCGATACCTGCATAGGCATCATTGTAAAAGCTTTCCGTGCTGTCAAACGTATGAGAAAGAACTTCCCTGCCATCTACAGATACTGCCACGCTGTCTTTGGTTTTTAATATTTCAACCTGATGGTATTTCCCGTCGCAGATGCTTGTTCCCATAGAGGCTTCTTTCACTGTTTCACCGGCAAACCGGAACAGCCGGACCACATCCATGTTTCCAAGCTGGATGGCATAAGCGTTGCCGTCAGCCGGATCCGTGCCTTTGGATGCAAAGAACAGATTGACATTCCCCTTTTCAAATTTCAACTCTGTACGAAGCACATATTCCTGTTCAGACAGCTTCTGCCCGGTCATGTAATAGTCATTCATGCCGCTGTTGGATACGCTTAAAATTTCGCCGTCTATGAGCCAGTTTCCGCCATTATTTACAAACGAAGCGATATTAGTCTTAAAATTGTTTTCCAGTACACGGATGGAAAATTCTTTTTTCAGCTCCTTGTTTTCACCGGCATATGCAGTAACTTTTGTACTGCCTTTTGTCAAAGCTGTGATATGTGCACCCGCAGAGCCTGTTTCCTTTGATACAATTTCCGGATTTTCTACCTCCCATTCGATCTTCTGCTCAATGTCTGCCGGAATAAGATATGCCGACAAATCAACACTGTCTCCTACATTGATGCTGTAATCTGCTTTGCAGACAGAACCGACAGCCGCCGGAACATCTGTCTGTTTTTTCTCTTTCCAGATGCTCTTCATTGGATATATTTCAAGATCTGCTTTTACAGCCCCGCCTTCTGCGAATACGCTCATTCCAAGGCTTGCCGCAGACGGGAAGATCTGTGCCGCACCCGCTGCGGTGCCGCCGCCTGCAAATACTTCAACAATCGACCTATCGACATAAATATGAAGGCTGACCGTACCATCTGCATTTTTCGATACCTTCTGGCCCATTACTTCTGCAAACTTACTGCTTAAAATGACGCCAGACCTGCTCCGGTCGATGGAGAGCGTTTCACTTTCCAGATCATAGATGACTTCTGTTGCTTCCTCTGCACCGGTGCGCAGACGAAAACCAACTTTTTTCGTATCCGCGGCAGGTGTAAAGGATGATACGATTTCATAGCAGTCTCCCTTGACGTCTTGCAGAAGGTTATTCTTATCATTGACAGCTACATCTTTAAGCAAAACGGCATTTTGTGTGTCGCGCAGTGTTTCATATGCGGAAACGGGTGTCTGTGTCAGTACATACTGCCCATCCTTGCTGACCAGGCCGAGCTTTAAGTTCAGGTTATACAGCCCATTAAAGTTCTGTCCGGTTTTATCCGCCACCAGATTGCAGTAATCATCCCATGTGTTTGCCCAGTTGAGCTCCACGAGCTCTTCCGGAAGCGTCGGATTCTGGCTGGTTCCAAAGTCCTGCACATAATAGGTCATGGCAGCATAAGAATCACGTCCGAAGTTCATGATTCCATCGGAAGATACATCATTAGAGGCTGCATATGCCGCATCCGGCACAAATGTCCATTTTCCGTCTTTCTGCGTAAAGTCTCCGACTTTATAATACCGTCCCCCTCTGGAAAGCACCCATTTGATTGTACCGTCGTCTGCCTTAAGCGGGTATAGATCCGGGCATTCCGTATGCAGGTCAGGATAAGCGGATTCACACTTCCATTCCAACAGGTTGTCTGAGGAATAAATGCGCAGCGGGCCGCCGGCAATTACCATAAACCATTTGTTTTCCCAACGGAATACTTTCGGGTCACGAAAATCCCTGTTTCCCAGAGGATCATCTTCCCAGTCTGCCACTACCTTGTCTTCCTTTGTCCAGGTCATCCCTTCATCCGTGCTATAGGCAACTTTCACACGCTGCCCGTTTCCATCTGCCGTGATCAGCGCTACCAGCCCGCCCTTTTCGTCCGGGAACAGTCCGGATGTATTTTCAGTATCTGCCACGATGCAGCCGGAAAACATGGAGCCGTTAGCATCTGGATATAAGGACATCGGCTGCTCTTCCCATGTAATCAGGTCTTTGCTCGTAGCATGTGCCCATTCCATATACCCTCCATGACGCGGTGCATCATAATACTGGTAAAACAGGTGATACGTCCCATTATAATACACCATGCCGTTCGGGTCATTTCCCCAGCCGTCCATAACCGAATAATGATACTGACTGCGGAACGGCTCATTGTAATAGATTTCATCTTTCTGCCGGCGGTATACATTGACTCTGTATGTCAGAGCGGCAGTCGTTCCGTCTTCTGCATAAGCTGTACTTGTGACTGTAAGATAGTTCCTGCCCTCGGCAACCGGAAGATCTTTCATCGAAGGATAAGGCGTGCCGTCCGTACCCTGCACGGATATTTTGGTACCCGCAGCCTTCGGCTCTGCATTGATATTCACAGTCTGGGCATTATTTTTGACATACTGGATACTGACAGGCTCGCTCTTAAAAAACTGCGGCTTGCCTTCCACTTCTCCGGTTGAAGATGATACCGTAAGATCTTCCAATACCGGATTGAATGTATCGTCAAATTCTTTATAAAAAGTATTCTGGAACGTCATCTCGCCTCCGCAGTTCATAAGTCCGAAATATCCTTCTTTTAAAGCGGTTCCCTGTCCTTTATTTGACTGCCCGATCTGCATGGAGTAATCTCCAGTGCTCGCAACAAGAGTGTCATTGACATAATAAGAAACCCATGCGCCTACAGCTACCGCTTTCAACGTATATTTGCCGCTGCTCTGCGGTTTGACCTGCACTTCATCGATCAGCTGGTAATCACTGTCGTCCTGCCATCTGAACAGCCTGCATGTATTACTTGCAGCATCCAGACTGGCTGCATAGCTGTTCTTATTCCTGCTGTCAAGCGTACTGCGGAATATCAATGCTGCGGTTCCTTCTTTTTTAGGAAATGTAACATCGCTAGCATAGACAAAATCCCTGCCCTTTGACTGCGAATACAAAAAGCTGCTGCCGTTTCCGAAAGCTCTGCTGTACAAACCGCTGTCTCTTACTTCCCATTCTGCATGATCCATAACTGTAACCTGCGACAGGTTGGTCTGCCAGGACGTATCCGCAGGAATCTCTCTGACACTGTCAGAAGCATCTTCCATACGGTTTTGAAAAGAGATATTCGAAAATTCTGCCTGGCTGTTCCATGTCAGAATCCCGACAAAGCCGCCCTGCCAGCCAGGGATTTTGCCTGTAATAGACCGTGTTTTTCCACCCTTGTTTCCGAACGTATAGGAAAAGCTGCCGTCAGACTGTACATCCAGCTTTAAGTGCAGCTTTTTGGACAGATCTATGTTTTTACTTCCTTTTCCATCGCTTACATCCCCAAGACCCGGCCCGAAGATCCGGAAGGTATCTGCACTTCTGGTTGTGTCTATATTTGCCCCATACCATCTGACTGACGGTGTTTTTTTGCTGGATATACCGAAAATCAGCGCTGCGGACGGTCCTTCCTTCAGACTGACATCTGCTTCGTATACAAAAGAATCTGTCCGCTGTTCTAATCCGTCATATACGGCAAAATGGTCGCCGCCATTGCTGCCCATTGTTACAGAGCCTTTCTTCGAATCTGTCTTATACGGGGCACCGTAAGACTTTGATATGAAGCTGTCAGCAGGAACTGCAGCAGCTTCCGCTGTTTCTACTTTAGCGCTGGAGCTTTTCGCATAAGCTGTATTCAGCTGAGCGCCTGCCATGCTAGACATTGCGACTGCACAGGTCAGCATGGAAGCCAGTGCTTTTTTCGTGAACTTTTTTTTCATCAAAATTCCCCTTTCCCGATATTTTTCTATTCGGTCTGGATAGTGCCCAATACTATACACACCACATCTACTTTTGCCTATTATTTAAAGTTATTTTTTTATTCCTTTCATTCCTGCGTCGTCCCGCCACTGGCATATGTAACAGGAAGGCAGATCAGCGGCGGCTTTGCAGCCTGTTCATCCCGAAGCAGCAGCTCCACACACATCTGCGCAATTTCCCGTACCGGCTGGACGATGGTGGAGCAGATATAGCTTCCATCTCCAAAGATACTGACTCCATCAAAGCCGATGACCTGAATATCCTTTGGCACCTTTAAACCGAGCTCTTCCAGTATCTGCATGACAAAATGTGCCAGCCCGTCTGTCATGCAGAAAATGCCCTCCACCATCATTCTGCCTTCCCGCATCTGTTCTGCGAGAAATTCCCGGAAGCCATCGTAGGATTCCCCTTCCTTGATAATCTTTGTCTCACAGTGAAGCCCCCGCATCATGCAGCCGTTTAAAAATCCTGCCTGCCGCTTGTTCGGCTCACTTATCATGGAAGAACCAGCCCTTGAAATGCCACATTTTTACAGCCCAAGTCCGCGAGCTTTTGGGCTGCAAGCTGTCCTCCGGCAAAATTATCACTGGCTATACACGGAAATTTAGTCCCCAGAGAGCAGTCTATGGATACAAGCCGCACCTCTTCTCCTATGGCAAACCCCGTATTGTAAGTAAGTACAATAATTCCACCCGTTTTATTCTGCTGCACCATTTTTATATATTCCTGTTCTCTGGAAAAATCAGACTCTGTACAGCAGAGCAGCATCCGGTATTTTCTGTGTAACAGTGCCAGATTGATTTCGCAGGCCAGCGATGCAAAATAAGGCTCTTTTGTATTTGGTATGAGCAGGGCTGCGGTATAAGTCTTTGCGGACTTCATCCCCTGCGCATAGCTGTTGACCTGATAATCCAGTTTTTTAATCGCTCTTTCCACACGTATCCGGTATTGCTCTCGCACGGGAAGATTGTTCACAACCTTGGATACCGTGCCGATCGCAACGCCTGCTTCTCTTGCTACATCTTTCATTGTCGGCACACAGTTCTGCTTTCCCATAACACTCCTCTGCATCATTACTGCTTAAAATGCAGCGCATTTCCCATCTGAAATACAAGATCTTCTATCACTTCAGCTTTGGATATGACATCCATGTCCAGCCCGTCATTGTCCAGTATATCCTGCAATGCTGTAATAAGACGTGAAAGCACAGCTTCCTGTTCTTTCATCATAGCATAATATCTTTCTTTGACATTCTGCGTCAAAAATTCGATCATCTTCTGGTTGGTACGTTCCCTGTATTCAATGATATTGCCGACTGCAAGAGCCGCTTCACCATCCAGATTTTCCAATGCATCGATACTTTTCATGATCTGCTCTTTTTCCTGCTGGATCTGTTCTATGATCTTTACAGCATCCACATCGTCTGCAAATTTCTCTTTCATACTGCCGCAGTCTGCACCTGCATTGTCTGATGTATCCTTTTTCAAACCATCATGATCTGTATCTGTGCCATGTCCAAAATTATTTTTCATGCCATTCCTTTCCGTCCGCAAACTCACTATCCCTTTTTCGCTTGCATCTTCTTTCTTTTCAAATAGATTAACAAAGATCATATTTTACCACATCGATCGCCGCCGCTCCTTCTGCAAAAAACGAAATGCCATCCGCCTCCTGCTCTGTATACATCGTCGCTGTCAGCACCTGTGCCCCGTCGTTGACAAATACCTCCGCGCTGAACCGGTCTAAAATAATACGAAGCTTCAGCTCTCCGTTATGGCTGTCTACAAGGCTTCTGCGCTGATGGATAATCGCCCGTCTGGAGCCGGAAAACTTTCGGTCGATTTTCAATATGGATTCTCCCGGACGGAAGCTTAAAGACGTGTAAAATTCTTCATTCTGCGCAAAACGGAGTGCAAACTTATGGTACAAATCCGCCGCGTCCGCCGGACGTATCACCAGCTCCATATCTACCATGCGCCCCTTAATGCCGTCCAGCCGCACAGTGCCTGAAACTGTTACATTTTCATAAGCCGTCCTGTTTTTGCGCATAGTATCCAGCTCCCGTACCGGCCTCTGGTACAGCCTGCCGTTTTTGATAGACAGCTCCCTTGGAATGCTCATCTGCCCGAACCACGGCTGGTCCGGCTGACGCAGGCTGCATGTATCCCAGTTCTGCATCCAGCCGATCATAATGCGTCTTCCATCCGGCGCCAGCACTGTCTGGGAAGCATAGAAATCAATACCGTAATCTACCGACTGGTTACACTCTTCCGTAAACGTATCCGTATGCTCCTCATAATCGCCGATCAGGCACAGCGTCCCATTTCCGTTATGATACTCAAATCCCTGCGGCCGCATATCCTGCGGGCTGACCAGCAGCACCCACTTCCCGTCCAGCGGAAAAAAGTCCGGGCATTCCCACATCAGCCCAAAGCGGTTATGGTTTGCGCACAGTACCTTCTTATAATTCCACTGGAACCCGTTAGAACTTGTAAACAGCAGAATCTGCCCGCTCCCGTCCTCCGGTCGGTTTCCGACGATACAGCAGTATGTGCCGTCTTCTTTTCTCCAGAGCTTAGGATCACGGAAATCAAAGCGGCTGCACCCTTCCGGCAGGTTCTTTTCGTCCAGCACCGGGTTTTTCTCATATTTTTCATAATCCATCCCGTCCCCGACTGCCAGGCACTGTGTCTGGACTTCATAGATTCCGCCGTTCTTCTGCCGTTCGCGCACGACGCCTGTGTACATCAGCAGCTGTCTTCCGTCCGGCAGCTCGATTGCATTGCCGGAAAAGCACCCGTCCCTGTCATAAAATTCATCCGGCGCCAGCGCAGCCGGTAAATATTCCCAGTGCAGAAGGTCGCTGCTTACCGCGTGTCCCCAGTGCATATCTCCCCATTGAGAATCGTATGGATAATACTGGTAGAACAAATGATACTGTCCCTTATAAAAGGAAAAACCATTCGGGTCATTCATCCATCCGGTCCTTACCGACAGATGAAACGACGGGCGTTCTTCTTTTTTTATCAGCTTTTCGGAAGCCTCTTCATATTTGCGTGCTTCCCTCAGTGTCTGGCTTGTCATATTCTTCACCCTCCAAATTTCTTTTTTAACGCGATTAAATAAAAACTGGCGCATGAAACCGAAAACAGCCATATCCTTTACTGCATCAAATCTTTTTCATGCACCAGTTCTTCATTATTTTATTACCTTAAAGCTCCATCGCGAAGCAATTCAAATCAGAAGCCATCAGCCTTTATTTCAGCTGTTTGAATTTTTCATCACAATTTATTCCGCATCGTCACCCGCAGCTGTATCTGAACCCGCATCTGCATCCGAACCTGCATCCGCAGAGCCGCCGCCATAGAAGTCATCCAGATATTTCTGGAAGATTGCCAGATAATCATCCAGCCTGTATGCTTTCAAATCTTCCAGATACTGCTCCCAGTCAGCGTCTGTAAAGCCGTTCATAATCCAGTCAGATTTTTTTGCATTGATTGTCTTTTCAATATCCGCCTGAAGGTTTGATAATTCCTCCGTATCTTCCCTGCTCATAAATACATTCGGGAATACATATTTCCGATTCATGTCCGGCGTGAAGCTGTCTTTAATCCAATCCAGCCTATACTGCGCATCATCCGGGCAGGTCACATATACGTCATAATATTCATCCAGTACAGCCAGCGGCCCGTTTACAGATTCCGCTTCTCTTACCTCTACTGGAGATGCATCGCCGAGCGGCGCATGTTTTAACATCTGTTCACCGTTTTCATTTTCCCCAAGCTCAAAAATATCAAAATCATCGTCCTCGCCGTATGTGCCCCAGTTATTCTGCGGAGACTGGAACGGATCATACATCTGGTCAATCCATGCACAGACAAGCGCCGGATTTTCTGCTACTGCCGTAACGACACAGCGTCCGCGGTCATATCCGCTTGTAAAAGAGCCGTTCTGCGGCGTAAGATTCCTTGTATCCGCTGTTAATACTGGAAGCGGCACCCAGTCTGTCAGATTGTCAATATTCGCTACATCCCAGCTAAAGCATACGCCGTAACGCCCGGACTTTCCTTTTGATACGTACGTAGACCATTCCTGTGTAAACGCTTCCGGGTCAATCAGGTTCTGTTCGTATAGAGAATGCAGCCACGCAATGCCGTCCTTATATCCCTGCTGGGTTGCTGCGCAGATCACTTTCAGATCATCTGTGACTGCAATATGCCGTCCCTTATCCATATCTCCATAGCCTTCGCCAAACCCATTAATCAGAATACCGCAGTCCTGGTCCCCGTCATTTACGATACATGCCATAGGGATAATGCTGCCGTCAATGCCGAACTCTGCCTGCAGCTTATCAGCGTTGTCACGGAACGCGATCAGCGTTTTTTCAAAATCATCTACCGTCTCCGGGATTTCAAGCCCCAGGAAATCCAGCCATTTTTTATTAATAAAGCTCATGTTTCCGACTGTCTGGATCGCTGTCTTTTCAGAACCAAGCTGCTCAATCCAAGGGAAAGCCCAGATGTGGCCGTCTGTTGCCGTACTCATTTTTTTGTAATCCGGGTACTTGTCAAATACCGCTTTGAGATTCGGCATGTATTTGTCAATATACTCCTCCAGAGGGATAATAACACCCTGATCCGCATATTTTAACAGGTCGCTGTCTCCAAATCCTGCTGTAAATATAAAATCAGTCAGCGTATCGATATTGGCCATTGCAAGCGAGATTTTATCTCCCCACTGGTCGCCCTGAATCGCGTTCCATTCAATCTCTACATTTGTTTTTTCCTGAAGCCTTTTAAAAATCGTCCGGTTATTCGGATTGGATTCCGTGTTTGCCGGATAGCTGATCATACCCGTCAGTGTCGCCTTTTCTTTCAAAGGAAATTCCAGTTCAGACAGGTCTACTTCCTGTACTTCTCCGGTGTTCAGGTTTTTACCCCCCCCCTTATTTCCACAGCCTGCTGCGGTTACGATCATGCCTGCCGCCAGTGCTGCCGCCAGCATACGTTTCATAATTACGTGATATTTCATGGTACGATCTCCTTTCCTATTCATTTTTTACACAGCCTCCTGTCAGCCGTTGATCAGGAGCCCATGTGATGTTATTTTTACAAATTACAAATATAGATTCCGCTCTATTTCTGCTTTATTTTTTCTCTATGCGTTTGAAAGCTCCTGACGATTAACCTTTGACAGAGCCCGCCATAATGCCCGCATCAAAATATTTCTGGAAAAACGGATACATCACTAACAGCGGCAGGCTGGATATAATAATCGTCGCATATTTTAAAAGCTCTGCCAGCTGCGCCCTCTGCGCCGTACTCTGCATATCTGAGATCATGCCGGATTCCGGCTGGTTCTGGATCAGG